>NZ_LR134439.1:1200000-1500000 GCF_900637845.1 Erysipelothrix rhusiopathiae | reverse complement strand
AATTTTTCGCAATCTCGTTCGCAGTCCCAATGGGTAATATAATGAGGGGCTTACGTATTTTGTGATTGTATAATCCTTGAACCATTTGACTTACTGTGCCATCACCACCTGCGATAATATAGCCTTCGTAGTTGTGATCCACCTCATCCATAATTTCTACTGGGCCATAATTAATATCTGTGAGAAATAAATCAAAACGAATCTTACTTTGATTTAAGCAATGAATGAATTCATTCAACTCGTTTCGTTGGGATAACCCCGCTTTTGGATTATAAATAAACAAATACATATCATCACCTCTTTTGTAAATATTATACCACATGACATCAACCGTAAGGATAATGAAACAAAAATAACGACAGAATCAAAGAGGACCCGGCCCAATCCAATTCATAAAAAAAACCTTTAGCACTATGCCTAAAGGTTTGATCGAGATTTGATTTATATTTTATAACACCACTGAAGTGCCAGAGTTCCGATACCTGCATGTGTTGCTACAGCAGCGGGTAGATTTACAATCTTAATGGTAAAAGGCCCTAAAGATTCTGTTAGAAAATCTTGGAATCGTTTTAGTGTGTCCAATCCTTCACTGTGAAGAAGATAAATATCATGGGTATCCGGTTTCACGTCGTGATGCACTAAGTCATTCACAAGCAATGAGAAAATTCGTCGTTCTGAGCGCGCAACACCCAATTTTTCAATCGACTCACCTTTATTCTCCAAGTACAAGACCGGCTTGATTTTCAATAAACTTGCGACTTTTGCGGCTGTCTTTGAAACACGACCACTTGCAATCACTTGATCAAGTGATTGAGGATAGATATATGAAATTTGATTTGAGAAAAAATGATCTAAATAAACTTCAATTTGTTCTACACTGTAGTCTTCTTCGTTCATTTTACGAATCGCAGCAACCGCTTGTTGAACAGGACCCGTAATGGAATGGGTATTGATTACAGACATGTTCTCAATTTTAAGATCTTGTTTCACCATCTCCATCGAACTGTAAGTACCCGATAAAGCAGTACCGATACTTAATGCAAAGATATGATCATAACCTTCACGCATCACTTTTTCAAACAATTCATAAATAGTCCCTAGGTTGGGCTGAGACGTCTTTACAACTTCATGATTACGTAATAAATCATTCACTTGATTTTCTGTTATCGTGACCTGATCAATATATACAGTATTATTATGGATAATGGTCAATGGTGCAATATAGACGCCAAACGTTTCAATTTCAGTTTGAGTAAATGACACCGATGAATCACATATTATGGCTATTTTTTTCATAATACCCCTCCGTTATAGATAGAGTATATCGAAGTGAATGCACCGTGTCAAAGTATATTTGACATAAAACACAATTATCTGAATTTTAACTCAATTAAGCAGTAAATATCACGTAAAAATGAATAATAATTGATACAGTTCATTAAATAAAACTATAAAATTTTACCAATATCTTTAAGCTCAATGGATACTTGACCATTGATATCTGTTGAAATATTAACCACGTCACTGATATCTAAAATATCCAGAGGCAAAATAATTTCAATTCCCGACTCCGTAACGATACGATGTTTTTTAGCTGCTTGCGTACGATTAACCATTTTAAGGTTAATCATGTCTTGAACATGTTCCTGTTCAAAAGTAGCGTCAATTAATCGTTCTTCTTCCTCAGAAAATGTGTCAAATACTTCTTTTAAGATTTGCTTTGGTTCAATTTCATCAAAAAAATCAACATTATCTGTGATTACTTGCTTTGCCTTTACGATATTTTCAAAATGAGAATCTTCGCGCACTTCCGATATCGTTCCTACAAGCGTATCCACGACTTGAAAACTTGTTTTAGAATTCGCAATAATTTCGCAATCTAAAATCGTTTCCAAAAGTTCACGATAACGAATATCTTGAAATTTGACTAAGGTTTCGCCCGTTGTCAGATTAACCATAAAAGCATTTTTAACACTTGCGAACGTTGCTGGAAGAATGGCTTGATTATGAACTAAAGCATTTTCCAAACCATGTTCATTTTGAGTAATTTTAATGTATCCATTTTTACTTAAAACCTCAAACATTGCTAATGATACAAAATCACCCATATCTACCATCGCAAATAACAGATTTGAACTCTCTACAGTCATGGTCGCAATATGATGATCAAACCATTGCTTTGCAAGTTTTTGGGTTTCTTCGATAAAGTTTATCGGAGTTCCAATTAAACTTAAAAATGGACTTCCTGAATTAAGCTTTGCTTTCGAAGCGGTTGGACTTGACTGAAATGCTTTCGCTAATTTCGCAATAAACGGTTCCACATCTTTCGATGTATTAAAATTTAAGGGTTTTTCTGATAGAATCATTGATTGTAAATCTCGATCTAAAGAATGTATTACACCTTTATCAATATTCATAATTACCTCCATGATGATACCTAACTAATATAACAAAAAACAACACGAAAATCATGTTGTTTTAGGTAAATGGACTGTTAATCCTTAATTAGATGCGTTCCTGTTTTTGTTTAATATAACAAATAGAACCGATAGCTACAACGACCAGTACACTTGTATATAAAACAATGTAGGTCCAAGGCTCTACGCGTGCTTGAATGAACTCCTCACTCAAAATCGGCGCCTTGTGTTCAGAACTTTGTAACAACTCCACATATTTATCTTGATAGGACCCATCTGCATTGATTGAAGGCCGCTCAATTGAATTTACGCGTATTTGTGGTCGTTTTTCTTCTTCTTTTGCTGGAATCGATCCAAACGCAAGAATTGAAACAGTTAAAGATATTGCAATTATCGTAGGTTTAAACATCCAATGCCTCATTTCTTCCCTTATAATTTATCACAATAAGTTCACATTATTCAATGGTATTTGAAGAAAAGAGAAAAAGACTGTTCAAAGACAGTCTTTTCCTAAATTCAAATCTCAACCGCACCACACAAGGTGCGGTTGTTTTTGTATAATAAAAGGAGCCCACCCGACTAAAAGGAGCTCCATATGAAGTATAAACAATTAGATAAAAAAATGAAAGACCAAATTGATATTCTATTAAGCATCGGCTACTCTATGCGCAAAGCAGCACGTAAACTCAACATATCTCATTCTACGATTTCTAGATATAAAAATAATGTCTACAAAAAACGAAAGATTGATATTCGAGAAAAGTATTCTCACTTAATTGATTATCTGCATTCTCACTATGATCCTAAAGTTCATTCGGTAGAAGTGTGTTTGAGTAACTATAAACGATATCATCCGTATAAACCGTGTGTTACATCGCAGCAAGTCTATAATTGGATTAACCAAGGTAAACTTGAAATCAAACCAAATAGAATGTGTTATAAGCGACGAAAACGTAAAAAGAGAATTAGTGGAATGATGAATCATTTGAGATGGAACTTAGAAGAAAAAACTGTACTTCCAATTAGCTTAAGGCCTAAATATATTGAGGAACGTAACGAGATTGGTCATCTCGAAATCGACTCTATCATCGGTAAGAAACATGAATCTACAGCGATTATATCTATTGTGGACCGATGTTCAAGAATGACCTGGCTTATAAAAGCAGAATATCGATACGACTATTACACATCAAACTTAATTCGGAAATTTATTGAAGAAAACAATATAACAACCAAATCGATAACAGTAGATAACGGACTTGAGTTTAAAACATTAGGAATTACAGCCAAGCGGTTGGGTGTGAAGCTATACAAGTGTGATCCTTACTGTTCTTTTCAACGTGGAACCAATGAACGTGCAAATGCAATCGTGCGAAGGTTTATACCGAAAGGAAAATCGATGTATGATATAGCACAACAATATCTTGATGATATTTGCTTTAAAATTAACTCAATGCCACGAAAAATATTTGACTTCAAAACGGCGTATGAGATAGACTTTAATAAAAGTAAAAGTGGTGCGGTTGAGATTTGATAAAAGAAAAAGACTGTTCAAAGACAGTCTTTTTAAGAAATCGTTGCTCGGATAAATTCTACAGGATCTTCAACCGTACTTGTTGGCATCGTTACCGACTTACGGAATATTCCTGGGGTCATGTTCTTTTGTTTCACAAAATTACGATGAAATGTTTTACTGTTATTATAACCTACCGCAATGCCAATATCGACAATCGCCAAATCGGTAGATAAGAGTAATTCACACGACTTATTGATCCTAAGATAATTCAAGAAGTCTTCAAAGTTCATTTCTACTTGGAAAAGCAAAATGAGGTTAAGTTCTACAAGTGGAATGTTGAACTTATCCGCAACTTCTTGAATTTTTAAGTTTTCTTTGTAGTTGTTATACATATAATTTAACACCTGATACGAAAGACTTAATTCTTTATCATTTATAACTTGGTGAATATTACGGTAAATTTTACGATATTCATTTGGCGTTGTACCGATGCGTTCATTATATACTTTTGATAAGTGCGACGCATCCGCAAACCCCGTTAATTCCGCAATTTCACTCAGTGACATGCCTGTATAAATCAGTAAGTCTAACGACTTCACAATACGCATCTCATTAAGTAATGCGGTGAAGGATAAGCCAGTTACATCATAAATGTACTTACTAATTGCAGATTCACTCATATAGAAAAATCCGGATAGTTTAGAAAGTGTTAATTTTTCACTTAAATGTGAATATAAATATTTGAAAATCTTATAGCGATGATCGAGTTCAATTTCTTGATTCGACTTCATCTTACATTCCTTCTTATTCGCAAAACGTTGGAAATGAATTACAAGTTCAATAAGTTTATTGGTGACATAAAGTTTTGATAAACTTTGCTCTTCAGGAATATCGAGGTTTGATTCAACCCCGACCTCATCACGAATCTCATCTAAAACTTTCAAGATAACATCAGCTTCTTTTGAAGTACATTGAATCACGTGATTTTTTTCTAAAGGTCCCGTCACTGCAATCATATCATTACTTGGATTCGCCCCACACTTCATTGCTTGAGAAATGTAATCGATATTATAGATTATGCGTACAAATTGGAGGGGCCTGGCCACGCTCTCAATTTCTGTTATTTCCCAAGGAAGAATTGCGATAAGAGAATTTTCTCTAATAGGATAACTTATCCCGTCAATCAAAATCGTTCCTTCACCTTTTTTGATAAAGAGAAAGCGTGACGCTTGATGAATGATCGGATAGGTTGGTAAGTCAATAAATTCCATGTCAAAACTGCAGAGCTTTCGCTTATCATATCGAGAGCAGTTTTTACCTTGTATTTCAGTTACAAAGTCCATGAAATATACCCCCTTTCACACTTCTTGATTACACTCTTATTGTACACTAAAAGAACACTTTTTTACAGTACCTAGATTGCCCTCTTACAACATAAATTATTTAATCTTAATCGTGTTTCGTTTCATAAATAAAACGTGTAGAGATTGGCATCTTACACGTTAAATAAACTTAAAACCCCTTGAAATAGCAATTCATGAAAATCAGTCAAGCTTCAGAGTATATCGATAAACGTAAATCATGATCTGTATCTGAAGGCTGATTATGACTATCTTGCTAAATGAAAAAAGGAATGGAAGGCAACATCCATTCCTTGATCCTATTTTATATTATAACTTAAATTATGAGCATAGCTCCGGTTAGGATAATAACACTTACAAGTGCAATTATGAGAATAATTTTCTTCGAGAATTTAATCCAAGTAGAGTATTCAACTTTGGCGATTGCAAGACCACCCATGATCGCTCCACATGTTGGGGTAAAGAGGTTGACAAGACCACTACCCGCCACGAAGATCATTACCATTACTTCAGGACTGAAGCCTAATTCTGATGCAAGTGGTGCCATAATTGGCATCGACACTGTTGCAAGTCCTGATGAGGAAGGAATAAGGAAAGTTAGTACAAGGTAGAGTAAGTATGCAAGTGGTGCAAAGATGATTCCTGACACCCCTTTAAGTGCATTTGCAGCATTGGTCAAGATGTAAACATCAAGTCCTGTTTCAGTCATAAGAACTGAAGCACCACGTGCTAATGCAATAACGAGTACTACACTCATCATATCGGCAGCGCCATCCATGAATGTATCGACGATTTCTTTCTCGTTAAGTTTACCAACAATACCAATAATAATACCCATGAGAAGGAACCAAGTTGTTGCTTCTTGGAAGTACCATTCTCCAAATGGAATCCCTGTTAACCAAGCAGTCCAACTATCAAAGAATGTAATTCCAAAGGATCCCCATGGAATAAAGGAAAGAATCATTACTAAGAATGTAATTCCAAACAAGATAAGAACTGTTTTGTGTGTACCTGTTAATTCAACTGTGGTAGCACCTTCTGCATGTCCATAATGTTTATCAATTTCTTGTTGTTCTTGAAGTGAAAGGATTGTAGATCCTTTATCTTGTTTAACTTTTTTAGCATAACTCATTACAAAGTAAATTGAGATGAGTAATGCTGAAATCCATAGTACAAGACCAATTAACATAACAAGTCCATTGTTCACTGGAATGTCTTTAGGAATCGCATCCAATGCTGCACCAACTGCAAATGGGTTAATTGTAGATCCAAGAACCCCAGCACCAGCACCGAGTAAGACAACTGCTGAACCAACAACAGCATCAAATCCTGCTGCAACCATTGTTGCAGTAAGCAGTGCGTAGAATGGCACAGTTTCTTCAAGCATTCCGTAGGTAGAGCCACAGATTGAGAAGAGTGTCATTAATACTGGAATAATTACAAGTTCATTACCTTTAAGTTTTTTAACTAAAGCTGCAATCCCCGCATCCAATGCACCAGTTTTTGTTACAAGTCCCAAAAATCCCCCAAGGATCATAACAAACACACAGACATCAATCGCATCTGCAAAACCTTTAACTGGAGCCATCATTACTGTTGATAATGTTGCACTTGTTACATCAGGAATTAAGACTGTTACAAGAGCTAAAACAAACAGAATGATAAAAAGAATTGAAAAGGATGAGAGCATTTTTCTAGTTTTCTTTTCTTTTGCCATATTTTTCTCCTCCGTATGTCATCTATATAGATTGACTATTTTTTGATGATCGTTCCGGTAACCCCTGCAAGTGCATCTTTTGCTCGTACAAGTGACGTAACAAGAGCTTGACCTTCAGATGCTTGTTCAACAAAATCGAGACAAGCTTCAATCTTAGGTAACATACTTCCAGGAGCAAAATGGCCTTCCTTGATGTATTGTTTTGCTTCTGCAACATTCATTGTTGCAAGTTCTTCTTGTTGTGGTGTGTTGTAATGAATGCATACACGATCCACTGCCGTTAAGATAATAAGCATATCGGCATTTAGGTCAAGAGCAAGCTTTGAGCAAGAACGATCCTTATCGATAACAGCTGCAACCCCTTTATAACCTTCAGCTGTTTCTATAACTGGAATACCGCCACCACCAACTGTAATAACAATATCGCCTTGACCTGTTAATTGCTTAATAAGATCAATTTCAACGATTTCTTTTGGCAATGGTGAAGCAACGACACGACGATACCCACGTCCTGCATCCTCCATAAAACTGTATCCCTTTTCTGCTGCAAGTTTCACTGATTCTTCTTCTGTGTAGAAAAGTCCTACAGGTTTTGTTGGTTTATCAAATGCTGGGTCTTTTTCATCCACAATCATTTGGGTCACAACACTTGCACAGTGTTTACTTAACTTACGTTTACGCAATTCGTTTTGAATAGCTTGTTGTAGATGATAACCAATGTAGCCTTGACTCATTGCCCCACATTCAGGAAATGGCATTGCTGGAGTTCCACCGCCATTATTAGCGGCGAACTCCATTGCCAAATTAATCATACCTACTTGAGGACCATTTCCGTGACCAACGATCACTTCATAGCCTTCTTCAGCCATATCAACGATTGTTTGTGCTGTTTGTTTAACGAGCTCGATTTGTTCTTCTGCATTATTACCGAGTGCGTTACCACCTAGAGCGATTACAATACGTTTTCCCATAGAAATCGCCTACTTAAGTGTTGCATACATCACAGCTTTGATTGTATGCATTCTGTTTTCTGCTTCATTGAAGACTTTAGATTGTTTTGATTCAAACACTTCGTTTGTAACTTCCATTTCTTTTAAGCCATATTTTTCATGGATTTCTTGTCCAATTGTAGTCTTAAGATCATGGAATGAAGGTAAGCAGTGTAAGAAGATTGCATCATCTGCTGCATTTGTCATAACATCACTATTTACTTGGTATGGACTTAAGAGTTTAATACGTTCTTCCCATACACTATCTGGTTCACCCATTGATACCCAAATATCAGTATAAATAACGTGAGCACCTGTTGTTGCTTTCTTAACATCTTCAGTTAAAGTAACAGTACATCCGTTTTCTTTTGCGATTGCACGGCATTCTTTAACTAATTCTGCGTGTGGCATTTGTGCTTTAGGTCCACAAGCTGTAAAGTTTAGACCCATTTTTGCACATGCTACCATTAGTGAGTTCGCAACGTTATTTTGAGCATCACCCATAAATACAAAGTTTAGACCTTTTAAATAACCGAAGTTTTCTTCAATTGTAAGTAAGTCTGCGATCATTTGTGTTGGGTGGAATTCTGTAGTTAAACCATTCCATACTGGAACGCCTGCATCATCTGCTAATGCTTGAACAATTTCTTGTGCATAACCACGGTATTCAATTCCATCATACATGCGACCAAGTACACGTGCAGTATCAGGAATGCTTTCTTTTTTACCCATTTGTGAACTACCTGGATCTAAGTATGTAACACCCATACCCAAGTCCATACCCGCTACTTCAAATGAACAACGTGTACGTGTTGAAGTTTTTTCAAAAAGTAATACGATGTTTTTTCCTTCGAGATAACGGTGTGGTGTTCCTGTGAGTTTTAAATTTTTAAACTCTTTTGATAAGTCTACTAAATATCTAATTTCATCTGATGTGAAATCCAAAAGCTTTAAGAAGCTTCTTCCGCTTAAATTTACTCCCATGTGATCTTAATCTCCTTTTATTATTTTTCTAATTAAATATCTTCACGAATTAATGGCATACTCATACAACGAGGGCCACCACGACCACGAACAAGCTCTGCACCACGTAACTCAATTAATTTGAGTCCATGTGATTTTAATAACTCGTTACTGATTTCGTTACGGTCATATACAACAACAACACCAGGTGCGATTGTTAGTGTGTTAGAACCATCATTCCATTGTTCACGTTCTGAAGCCATCATGTCTTCGCCACCACATTTAATTAATGTAACTGGACGTCCAACATGTTTTGATAAGATGGACTCTAGATCCGTATCAATCTTAACAATATTTACATCGCCATTTGTGCCTTTAGTGATCTCAAATACTTGTAGAGGTCCAAGGATACCTGGGTGAATTGTAAATTTGTCATAGTCAACTTGTGTAAACACAGTATCCAAGTGCATGAATGCACGACTATTTGGAATATCGATTGCAAGAATTGTTTCAATCTCTGTTCCTTCAACATTGAAGATATTATGTGCAATGTCTTCAATTGCTTGAGCTTGTGTACGTTGTGAAATCCCAATTGCTAATGTTTTAGCATTGATGTTTAGGATATCTCCACCTTCAATATGGAAATCTGCCGTACGGTCATAGTAGTAAGGAACATTTCCTTTATATTCTGGGTGGTATTTGAAGATGTAGTCTGCATAGATTGTTTCACGATTACGTGTTACAGAGTACATACGGTTCAAGCTTACACCATCTCCAATTGATGCAAATGGGTCACGTGTAAAGTAAAGGTTTGGTAGTGGATCTAAGATTAAATCTTGAATCTCTCCAGCCATCTCTACTAATGACTTTTTACCTGAATGATCAAGTTCATGTGTACGAACACCTTCCATTGTTTTTAATACAAGTTCTTTTTCATCTTTGATTGAGTCTAAGAAATTGTAAACCATGTCGTGTTCACGTTGTGTTTTGATTCCGCCTTCTTCAATGAATTGATTTAGGAATTGTTTACGTAGGCTTGAATCTTTAATCACTTCTGCCATTAAATCTTCGAGGTAAACAACTTCAATATCGTTATCACGAAGTGCTTGAGCAAATTTATCGTGCTCATCTTGTGCATCCTTAAGGTAAGGAATGTCATCGAATAGAAGACGTTCTAGTGTATCGGGAGTAAGGTTTAAAAGCTCCCTACCAGGTCTGTGTAATAAAACTTTTTTAAGCGTTCCAATTTCGCTTGTAACTCTAATTGCGCTCATTACGTTTCCTCTTTTCTTTTTTTTCTAGGTTTTGAAAGTGAACTGATCAGGAACACTTTCATTACCGAACATAGAGAGTCTAATTCCCATGGGTTGTTCGACCTTCTATGTTTACATTTACATTGTAAGCGCTTTTTTGAATACGTGTAGGACAATTAACCCTTTTCAAATTGTATTCTTAGCATTTGCAAAATTACATGTGATTTTTTTCATTAGTAAACAAAAAACAAACAAAAACCCACTCTTAAGTGGGCCTTTGATAAATGATATAAAATATTTTTCTACTAGAAATCCGATTAGGATCGTAGAAAAAAGCATGAAAACCTTGATTTACTTTAATTCATGTCCCTTTCTAGTCTTAGAAGACGCTCTTTTAACTCGATCCCACCTCTAAATCCTGTTAATGTTCCATTTTTACCAATAACACGATGACATGGTACACAAAGCAATAAAGGGTTTTGGGAGACTGCTCGAGCAACAGCACGGGTTTTGCGTGTTTCAAATAAGATGTCAGAAAGGCCTTCATAACTTATGGCAGATCCATAAGGAATCTCTTGAAGTCCTTCCCAAACTTGACATTGAAACGGTGTTCCCAACAACTTATATGGGAAATCAAATTGTGTACGATCACCACGTATATACTCGTTTAGCTGGCACACTATCGCCTCACACGATGTAGTATTTATTTGAAGATGTTCAACTTTAAATTTACGCTTAAAAAATTCTAAATCATCAGCAGTACTTATGAAGATCACATTACCTTCCTGCTCAACAATCAAGTACTCTTGACTATCGATGCTACAAATGCGTCCAATCATATTCATTCCTCCATCAATTTATAATATCGGGTTTAATTTCCCGTCTTCGAGGTTCCATACTTCATCCGCAATTTTAAGCGTTGATGCACGGTGCGAAACAATTACTATCGTTTTGTTGTGTTTATACTCAACGATTGATTTTAGGATGATAGCCTCATTGAGACTATCTAAATTACTTGTGGGTTCATCAAGCAAGATTAAATCACCACCATGTAAGAATATACGGGCAAGACCGATTCGTTGACGTTCACCCGATGATAGGTTACTTCCTAACTCTTCCATCATCGTATCATAACCCAAAGGAAGACTCATAATGAAATCATGAACCGAAGCGTGTTGAGCCGCCTCATAAATTTCCTCATCACTTGCATCCGGTTTTACGAAAGCAATATTATTCTTAATGGTATCTTTAAATATATCAGTATCTTGACTCATCATGCTTTCAATACTTCTTAAATGGCGCGTCGTTACCGATTTAATATCCTGATCATTGATATTAACACTTCCTTCATTCACATCCCAAAAGCGCATTAAGAGTTTGAGGATTGTAGATTTACCGGCTCCACTTTCTCCCGTAAGAGCAATAATTTTATTTTTAGTGATGGTCATATTGATCTCATCCAAAATGATTTCGTTGTCATAACTAAAAGTCACATCACGTACAGATGCTTCCTCAAATGCCTCATTCGTACCGTCCCAAACTTCATTAACTTGTGGTTTTTCATCCAACAAATCAAGAATACGTTGACCACTTGCAAGTGTATGGTATAAATCACCACTTAAGTTTGACAGGGCAATCACGGGTCCAAAGGAACTCATATGTAAGGTAAACACGAGCAATAAGATATTAAAGTCTAAGGTTCTTCCAAAATATAGGAGTGCGAAACCTGACATCATAATAATCAAATCAACTAATAAACGCATCATACTTTGATATCGGTTAAGTATATCTTGCTTTTCGTTAAGGTCATGTGTTCGTTGTTTAAGTAAATCCATGGTTCGTTGTGAATTTTGATATTGTTCCAATTCTTCAATTCCACGAATTGAATCCAATACGTTTGTGTTTAAGTCCCCAAGATCATTTCGTATTTCTAAACCCAATTCATTTCCGATTTTACTGGTTATAATTGGTACAATTACCCCTACCAAAACCAATGCAGTAACAGAAATTAAAGCAAGTGTACCCGCTTTTAAAGCAATCGTTGTGATAACCGTTGAGGAAATAATCACGGCTATTATAATCGGTGAAATGGTATGTGCGTAGAAAACTTCAAGCAACTCGACATCATTTGTGATCATCGCAATTAAATTACCACGATCTTTTGTTTCGAGTTTCGCAGGTGCTAGCGATCTGAGTTTCGCAAACACTTCATGACGAATGTGTGCTAAGAGTTTAAATGCAATAAAGTGATTTAGAGCTTGTTCACCATAACGAAAAACAGCTCGTAACAACCCACACCCCACAAGTATTATCATTAAGAAGGTTATGGAATTATTCTTGATAATCTCAACAACAATCCGGGCTGAAAGGTAAGGAATACCAATTGCCGCAAAATGTCCGAGCACACCAAGGGTAATGGCACCCGTCATCGGAAAGTAAAGGGGTCTCACAAATCCTACAAGACTTCTCATAATGCTCAATCCTGTTCGTTTTTCCATCATTCACCCTCCTTTAGAAATAAATACTGTTCAAGATTTTGTTGCGCCTTGACCAGTTCTTGATAGAGTCCTGGTGTTTGCATTAATGAAGCATGTTCACCACACTGAACAATTTCGCCCTTATCAAGTACATAAATACGATCGCATTCAAAACAATTCGCGAGACGATGCGAAATCATAATAATACCTTTACCGTCTTGACGTAGCTGTTGAATTGTATCGAGGATAATCATCTCACTTTCAACATCAATATTTGAGGTCACTTCATCAAAAATGTAGAATGGCGTATCATGAACTAATGCACGAGCAATGGCCAAGCGTTGTTTTTGTCCACCTGAAAGATTTGATCCGCGTTCTTTAATTTCGTGATCGAGGTTCAATTCGAGATTCACACGTTTCAAGCACCCTTCAAGTTCCATATCAGAATATGACCCACCCATCATAAGATTTTCGCGTACAGATCCTTTAAAGATGATGCTGTCATGACTTACGTATGTGACATGTTTATAAAGTTGACTGCAATTAATCTCCTGATCTCCAAAATAGAGATGCCCTGACTTAGGAAGAATACGTCCCATAAGTAATGAAACAAGCGTACTTTTTCCCGATCCGCTCTCACCTACAATACCAATAAATTCACGATATTCCGCACAAAAATTAATATTTGATAACACATTGGTATCCGCATATGAAAACGAAACATTATCGACCACGTATCCTTTTTCACTAAAAGAATCTGATAATATTTTCTTGCATCCTGCATCCGTCGCAAGTAATTTAAACATTTTTTCACTTGCTGCCATACCGTTCATCGCAATATGAAAGTAGGAACCCAGTTGACGCATGGGAATAAAAAATTCAGATGAAAGTAAAATAAACATTAACATACCCGTTAAAGATAGCGATCCGGATTTATAGGTAAACACTGAAACTACAAGTGCCAACATCGCGCCTCCGTAAGCAACGAGATCCATGACAGATATTGAATTTAATTGCATTATAAGAACACGCATTGTTACTTTGCGAAATGATTCCGCATCTTCATCCATTAAATCTTGTCGTAAACCATCTGCATCGAAAACTTTTAGAGTCGTAAGACCTTGTAAATTTTCAAGAAAATGATCTCCCAAGCTTGTATATTGTGACCAATATTTATTGAGTAATTTTTTTGCGAACTTCTGAACAATGATAATAGAAATTGGAATTAAGGGTACGCAAATAAACAAGATTAATGAAACCTTAAAGGAATACTGAAGTAAAAACACAAAAAGTGTTAGTGGCGCAAGTAAGCTATATATAAATTGTGGTGTATAAAGCGCAAAATAATTTTCAAGTTGTTCAACGCCTTCTGTTGATACTTGCGTAATCTCACTACTTGATAATACGGTTTGATAATCCGATCCCAGTTCAAATAATTTCCCAAAAATAAGTGATCGCATCTTAATTTTGACACATGAGCTCGTTTGGTGCATCGCCCGCGAACTTTTATAAAGCGCAATGCCCTTTATTAGAAGAGCTATCCAGAAATAAAAGGGTATCTCAAGCGGCGATCCCAAATTTATGTCTACTAAAATCATCACGAAAACGTGCGTTAATATGATGTTTGCAATTAACGCCAACCACTTATAAAAAACCGTCGCTATGATTGGTTTTTTTGCTTCCTCAACAGTCTTTATGAGTTGAATATTGATCATACTTTAAATCCTCCAGCGCAGTAACCTCATCTTCATCTGCAATTTTGAAGATGAAATAATAATATTTAAATAGTACAAGTAAACCAATAACAATGCGCGCATAGAAATTTTTCGAAAAATAAAATGCACAAGCCATCATCAAGGTAGCAAGAATTAGAATTTTTTGTTTACTCTTGCGTTTCATTGTATGTTTTGTGACAAAATCATCAAGATGATTCTGGTAAACAGAAGTGTGTGTTAACCATTGATGAAACCGGTCAGAACTTTTTGCTCCAAAAACGGATGCACACAATAAAAATGGCGTCGTGGGCAATACGGGTAGGAATACCCCCAACAAACCTAAACCTAAGAATAATAATGCTAAAATCATCATAAATGTTCGTTTCATAAGTCACCTCGTCAAAAAATTATAATCGATAAACAACCGATAAATCATGTGAAATCATTTGAATTTGTATAATTCGTATTTGAAGACTGAAAATCATCATCGAAAAGGTCTCGCTTGTGCAAATACCCCTCATATTAACAATTGTTTTGCAAGCGCTAAAACTTCTATTATTTTATCTTTTATCTGCGGGAGTCACATGATATAATTTCCAAGTAAAAAATATAGAGGTATTATTATGGGATCATGGATTATTACATCAAAAACACTTGGCTTGCGCATTGATCATTTTTTAAATGAACACTTAGACCTATCACGAAGTAAAATTGCTAGCATGATTAAAGACGGTACAATTTTATGTAACGATATGCCTACCAAAGCAAATTATAAAACGAAACTTAATGATTGTATTACCGCTTCAACTTACCAAATTAAAACATTAGATATAGAACCCGTTAAAATGGACATTGATGTCGTTTACGAAGACGAATACCTTCTTGTCGTGAATAAACCAAGAGGACTCGTCGTTCATCCCGGTAACGGTGTAAAATCAGACACACTCTTGCATGGATTACTCTATTATCTAAACAGCAATTGTGATCATTATATTCGCCCCGGATTGGTTCACCGCATTGATCGCAATACCTCTGGCCTACTTGTAATTGCCAAGGATGATAAAACACATCAATTTCTTGCTGAACAGTTACTTGATAAAACGATGAATCGTACTTATTATGCATTAGTTCATGGTGTCTTACCACAAGCTCACGTTCTAATTGATGCACCGATTGGTCCGGACAAATCAAATACAAAAATCATGACCGTCAATCAGGCCCGCAGTAAACCTGCCCGAACTCATTTTGAGAAAATAGAAACATATATAAACTCGAGTTTGATTTGTTGTAAACTCGAAACTGGAAGAACACACCAAATTCGTGTACATGCCTTACACGCAAATATACCCCTTCACGGTGACCCTCAATACGGTCATCCATCAGACACTGATAAAACTGGGCAATACCTCTGTGCTGCAAGACTTGAATTTGTACATCCAAAATACTTAAAGTTAATGCAATTTGAAATACCGCTTCCAAGGTACTTTCAAGATAAAATAACTGAATTATCTCATTCATGATTCCACAAAAAAAACAAACATGATATCATGTTTGTTTTTTTTATTATGATTCAAATCGATTCAAGATTTTAAATAGAATACCCATTACAAAAGCACCTAATGCACTCCATAAATAGAGTTTAAATGGATTCTGCTTTAACGTAATCGGCATCCCTACACGATTTTGTAGAAACGTCATAATAAATGGGGATACAAGATAAAGCATTAACATTATGATTGACATTATCAGTGCAATAGTCCCAAATAACTTCGACCACTGCCACTCACGATTCATTATTACTAAAACAAGAAGCGTCACTGCAAGAATTGCAATCGTTCCCGATATGATTTTACCGCGCATCTTTGTAAACCCATTAATATAAGCTAAAATGCGTTGTTGTTTCGGCGATAATTCTTGTTGAACGCGTGTAACAATCGTTTCATAGGTTTGTTGGAATTCGGGATTATTCAATGCTTCTTCCACAACCGTACTCACTTCATCCACTGACACTGTGCCTTCGCTTAGCGTTTCAATTTCAGGTGCATACGATTCAATATAAGCTTGGACATCTTCTTTAAAAGCAGTCTCGTTCATGCTCATTCCACCAGATACCACATCATTTAATGCGTTGGTTACCAAAGTTTCAGAAATCTCTTGGAACTTTGGATCACTGACAACTTGCTCTTGTAATGCATCAAATTCAGCTTGTTTTGTTTCTGGAATTGAACTTCGAATGGGTTCAAAATAATGTGCTACTTGTGATTCAACATCCACAAATGTTGGTTCAACTAATGATGATATATTCTCTAACTGCGATTGGACCATCAATGCCCCAACTAACACAATCGAAAAGCCAATGACGATTAATCCTAGAAATCCATTTATGATTTTTTTCATAATCCACCTCAATTCTTATTATACATGAATAAAACCGTTACGGTAACAGTCTTTGATTATGCTCACGTGTACGATCCTTCGCTTCTTGAAAGCCTTGAACATCCAAATCTTCCAATTTCCGCCCTTCAACACTCTCACAATACTGCGCTAAGGCGTGGATTAGAAGATCACCAATATAACGGGGCGTTAACGCAAAACCCGTAAGAATATCCAAAGATTGCATCGCATGTGGATTCACATTTACCACATCACCATGGCATTGTGAATAAAAATTACGGACAAGTTCACCACGACGTAATTGATCACCACAAACACTGATATAACATACCATAGAAGTTCGAGAACCTGATCGCCGTTGGGCAGTACCGCAAAACTTTTGACCTTTGATACTCATATCCGTATCGCCAGGACAATAGGCACCCTCAACTTTATAAATTTCGATTTCATTAGAAATCGGCTTCAGTGCATCACGAATAAAGTCACCATAAAACTGATAGTTCTCATTCATAGACTTCGAGGTATGAAAAATAAGCGACATATTTAAAACGCCTTCATCTGCTACAATCGATCGACCTCCTGAGTTACGAATTGTAACCGGAAGATCGTGTGCACGATAAAAGTCTAAACCTTTGTCGAAATCATCCATCCGTACGTCATCAACGCCCATATTTATACCTTGGTGTTGAAAAAGATGTAGAATCATCTCATCTTCCGCAACATTTTTTAAAGAATATGCATCAATTGCGGTTGATACAAAAGCATCTTCAACTTGTCCAATTTCATCAATAACAATTCCCTTCATAGTATCCCCCTACTTTCTAACTAAATCTTAGATTTTACGATGCAACAAGTCAACAATCATGACCTTTCACAAACACATGATATAATTAAGACAAAGGAGGATTATCATGCAAAAACAAGAACGCGATGTACTGGAACAACTTTATCTTTTATATCAAACTCGCTGTGATCGTAACGACTGTTCCCGAACAGTCTCAAACTTCAACAGTTCGTTTATTCAAGAAATTGCTTCAACGCTTAAAATTGATGCAGAACAGGTCATGGAAAGCATTACATTACTCCAATCAGAAGGTTATACAAAATTATGGGTCGTCGGTGGATTTGAACTCACGCGAAATGGAATTCGAGAGTCACAACGTCTTTTTGTATAATTGACTTTATTAAAAAACGCTCACGATTAGATATGAGCGTTTTCAATAAATAACTTTAAACCTCATACGATTATTTCTTACTCAGTCGTCTTTGCGATTAATTAAGTTGGAATCGATTGTGCTCACCCCAAAAATACATCGTGTTGGATTTTTATTGATTCTTATGTTTTTATAAGTTTTTTTTATAAAATCCACCAAATCTCATGGCTTTATGGACTCGATTTTAAGTTAAGCATTTCATACATTTATCATAAGCGAAAAGAGAGTCTAACGCCTTATTCAAACGTACTTCGGATGATTTTTTGAAGGTTTTCTTCATCATTAAATTCAAATTGATCCACAAGACTTGCATCTAAGTGCGTTAAAAAACGACTGTTTCCAGAGGCATCTATGGCAATGATCGCCTCACCATCTTCAGATCCAGCATAAGCACGTTCGATATTTCTAAAACCACGAGCAACGGCTTCTTCCATTATTTTTCGTGCAAGAAACTCTCGTTTATCGATATACGATTCTACTTCTTCATTGGTAACTAAATAGGCATCAACTTGTGTTGCATCATCAACAAGACCCGTCTCCGCACTATCCATATAGACTACTGGAATAACGAAAACAGAAATACGTTCATTAGGAACAAACATATGCTTGGTTATGGGCACCTGTTTACCATTATAGTGGATTTCTTCATAATCACCGAGATGATCTCGATTTATTGAATAATCGACAAAGGGTTCTTCAACCCCTTCAATCTGGTACTGTTCAATTTCAATGTGCGGAATTTGTTTGATAAAGTTAAGTGCATTTGCTTCCGTATCAAAGACTCCTAACGTATGATGACGCTCATACTGCATTACTTTAACGATATACATTGTGCTACTCCTTATGACGCTCTAGCGCTTTAAATGATGTTTGAATCTTATCGACATTTATATTACGGCCAATGACCACGAAATGACTGCGGAAACCATCAATTTCATCGCCATAGTCAATCATAAAGGTACTTCCGACACCTTGAACCACGATGGATGCTTCAAGTCCCTCTACAGATAAAATTCCTTTGTAACGAAGCAAATCATGGCCCATTAATTCGACAAGCTCTACCAACCAATCTTTAAAATCCGAAAATGAAAGTGGATTTTCTGCATAAAGCGTTAAAGTATCAACATGAGAATGACGGTGATGCTTCGTTTCTTTTGCTTGATCTAAAACAGATTGGCTCAGTGACGCATACTTGGTATGCGATGCATCAAAACGATCTTCACTTAGAAGATGTAAATACGTTTGATCTTGTTTTAAAAGTGAAACGGGAGCCAGTGGATTAATCGCTTTAAGTTTTCCCAATAAAGAATAAGGTGTTGATGTTGCTTTCGTAATATAGATGCGATCTGCAAAGGCAATTTGTTCTAAAGATTCGCGATAATTTTCAAGTGTTTGTTCCCCATTTATCGCATCCACAAGGGTGATAATTTCATTTAAAAAGAACTGTTTTTGAATGGGTTGTGATTTTAAAATTGTTTGGATTAATGGATTCACTTCCGCAAGGCCACTTGTTTCAATAATGATAGATTTTAACTGCATTTCCTGTAATTCGAATTGCATTTTTAAATCTAAAATGGCACGTTCAAACTCACGATCATCAACACAACACAAGCAAGCACTATTAATTTCAAAAATACGATCTTGATCGTACTTAATAAAAGCCTTATCCAAGTTTACCGATCCAATTTCATTAATAATCAAACCGATGGTATCCTCTTGAAACTCGCGTAGTATTTGATTGATGAATGTTGTTTTACCCGATCCTAAAAAGCCTGAAATAATCGTAATTGGTATCATAACGTCCTCCTTATTATTATATATATTATGCGTGAGTGAGAACTTCCATGCAAGTAAAAAGCGACTTAAAATGAAATAAATCAATACATTGTATTCAATTCCAGCAAAGTAGAGAGGTTTGTTTGACAAAACCGGTTTACTTAATTAGAATGGTTAGTGTTGTCGTCACCTATATGTGATGATTTGTGGAGGAAAGAATAACAATATGAAAAACAAAACAATCTTAAGAACCTACTTTAGTTTCTTCTTAAGTGGGATCTTTATCCTAGGTATTGGCGCAATTATGCCAGACCTTATTACAAACTTGAATTTATCATACAGTGATGCAGGAACCTTGCTCTCAATGTTTGCCGTAGGTAACCTACTCTCAAACTTTATCAGTCCCTTCGTATCCGAACGATTTGGAAATAAAATTGCGATTGGAATCCTTGCTGCTCTTGTACCATTGAGTTTTTTATCCATCGTTGTGTTTACAGATTCAATCCGTAAAATACTATGGCTCGGCTTTATTTTAATGGGTATTGGTCGTGGTGCTGTAAGTATCTTAAGTAATGCAATCGTAAATGATTTAAGTGATAACAAATCACGAGACATGAATATGCTTCATACGATCTTCGCTATCGGTGCAGGACTTGCATCATTTGTAATCATCGGCTTAAAGAAAATCGGGTTTGATTTTAACCAACTCATTTTATTTTTAACAGCCATTACAACAATTTCATGGATTAACTATCTTACAATGGATCTTGATTTAAAGGGACAACAAAAATCTACAACTGTTGTGGAAACACAAAAACTAGACTTTGCATTCTTCGCAGTTGCATTTGTAATGTTCTTCTATCTTGGACTTGAAAATACCATTAATGGTTGGTTTATGACTTACCTAAAGAGTATGAATATTCTATCGGATGCTTTTGCAGCAACACTTGTTTCCTTAACATGGATTATGATCATGATTGGTCGTTTAATCACTGCATTTATTTCTCAAAAAGTTAAAGGAACAAAATTAGTTCTAATTTACACAATTGGAGCTGCACTCGCATTCTTCGGACTTGTTTCAACTATGAATCCTGTAATTATTACAATTTCAATTCTGGGTCTTGGCTTATGTCTTGCCGGAATCTACCCTACAAGTATTGCGAATACATCAAAATATGTTATTGGTAATCAAAAACGCTTAGCCTTGCTCTTAACATGTGCCGCTTTAGGTGGAATTATTACACCTCAAATCATTGGTTCAATCGCTGATCGTACAAGTATGGTCTTCGCAATTAATGTGCTAGCGATTAATGCAATCGCAATGGTTGTATTTGCGTTTATATCTGATCGTAAATTAAAATAATTACACAAACCACTTTGTTTCAAAAGTGGTTTTTTTTATCGTTATTAAAAAAAGCCAATTCAACATGAATTAGCTTTTTTAAACTTAACACTGTTAGGATTCAATTGTAAGAATAATATCTTCTTCTTCATGTGTTGCAATCTTGCTTCCAATAAGTACAACACCAACATAAATCATGAAATAACCACATGTATAAATAATACTTGGTACACCATTTAGAAAACTCAAGGCTGATGGTGGTGCAGATACATAACCGTAATTAGTATGGAGTAAATGATTGATGAAACTTACAACAACAAAATAGCCTCCAACCATTTTAATAACGCCTACCGTTGCACTTTCCTGGATTGAAAAATGATAGCGATACTTCATATACAAGGGAACCAAGATCATCATCGAATGTCCTACAAAGAATTGGATAAACATTGCATTTGGAAAACTAAAACCACTTGTATCTGCGAGAATTAACGCAGTCACAGCTGCCGGGATTCCAAGAAGTCCCAGGACTTCATAAATACGCTCCTGTTTCGTAATTAAGAGGATAATCGTCATGATCTGTAAGATCCGACAAGGATAAAGAGGCAGCGCATCATTCAACGTTAGTTGCTGATTCATGCCATACCAACTATAAAGCAGAACTTGTTGGATAAAATACAGTCCAAGGAAAATCCAACGTAAGGATTGATATCCACCCGCTGCAATCTCTTCACGTTTTTTAATCAATAATCCTACACAAATTCCCACCAAAACTAACATCAAGATATGAATGGGAGAGTAGATATTGAAAGGATTTTGACTAAAGTATAAATTTTCAATTAATCGATTCATAAGAACTCCATTTTCTAATTTTTAACGTAGCATATATTATACCCTATTTCACCATAAAATCACACTGATATTATGAGTTGATTATGCAAAAGAAGTTCGGAATTCTTATGTGCTTAATTTTGATCGAAAAGATTTATAAATAATCCGTCTAAAATTTATCGAGACAAGTCTTTAAAATGATTCTGACTGTTTCAATTTATAAAAAAACACCAATTTTTTATTTGGTGTTTTTGAAAATCGAATCGTTTCAGTCATTGAATTGAGGATTTTGAATTATCTAAACGGTAGGTACTTGATGTATACAGAATAATTGTTTTTAGCGGTATAACTTTGATCCAGTATATAGCCATTTTTCAAGTACAAATCATCTGCAGAATCAGTTGTTAGGATCAATTTAAATCGTTGATTTCTTTGAGCAAATGCTTCCACTTCAATAAGTAATTTTGAAGCCATACCCGTGTTTCGATAGGATTTTTTTACCCAAAGTTCCCTTACAAATACCACCTCTTCACTAAAAAACCAGTTTGTAAATCTCTCCAACCTAAACATTATAAATGCAATAAGCTTACCATCTGCTTCGTATGCTAGTACTTTATTATCTTGTTCATTATTCATGGTTTCAAAAAACACATCGTTTTCAGGAATCTGATACCCAAATTCCTGAAAATATTCAATAAATGCATCCTGAAACTGATGATTGCGTAAATCATCAATATTTACTTTTTTCATAAATTTACCTGCCTTTTAAACCTTTATAAAGGTGAGCACTCTAAAAATATCAAAAGGTTATTCGAAAGATATAATTAGAGGAATCTTAGATTGTTTTTTCATAACAGACCCCTCCTTTCATTAAAAAAAGTATAGCATAGTATACATATCGTTTTCTACCACTCTTTAAAACAGTCTAAAAAAAAGAACTCAATAAAATGAGCTCTTTCTTAAATGATTATTTCTGTTTACGTTTCTTTTTAAGACTAACAACATACATTAACCCACCAAGAGTAATAAGGCTTGATACATTTCGTGTACCGACACCTGTCGTTGGTAATGTCGATGGTGGTGTTGTTGGTGCTTCAGGTGTAACGGATTCTTCTTTTGGTTCCGTAACAATTGGTTTACTACTTTCACCTTGAATCGTAACATCTACTTTAAATTCTTTAACATATGGATTGGACTTCATACGGAAGAATGCACGTTGTGCCCGAATGAGTCGAACCGTAACTGCATAGGTTCCTTCTGTATTTTGATCTACAAGTTCCATAAAGTTTGTTTCAATATCAAAGGCAACACCATCTGGGTTTTGAATATTTAAAGCATTGATAAATGCTTCTTCAGTAATCGGTGTTGATCCTTCAAATGATACCTTTGGATTCATCGTAATCGAATCAAAAGGACCTTTTACAGTTTGATCTCGATACTCTAATCCAAAGATTGCTTCACGAAGATTTTGGGTAACAACGTCAAGAATAACTGTTGTTGCGGAATCATCTTCGTAACTTACTTTCGCAAACGATAGTTGTTTATCTAAAGCAGCAAGACTTTCATCTGTATAAAGTGTCCGATCGATGCTTTCCGCAATATCAATCATCGCTTGTAAGGATTCACGTGCCTTATCAATTTGATCGCCCACGGCTACAAGATCATCAATATTTTTTTCCAGTAGTTTCGTTAGACTTTGAAGGGTTTTCACATCTGTATTTAAATCTTCAACTGCAGTTTGTGCTTTAAGAATTGATGCTTGCATTGCTTGTACACCAAGACTTTCATAGCCTTCAATTTCAACATTTTTAGCTTTTGAAATCATTTTCACTAAAGCATTGCGTGCATCACGAATGCTTGTGTCATAGGTAATCGTATAGGTTTCTGTTTTAATACCATCTTCTGCTCTCACAACATATTTCATACCGTTTTCGATTTCAATAGCGGTAATGTTTGCGTTATTTGTTGCTTGCAGTTCAAGTGATGGAAGATTGTTTGTTTTTTGTTCATATACAAAATTATGATCTTGCGTAAAGGCATCGACGTCTTTACCATCAACTTTTAGTGTTACTGTAAAGTCTTGATGTGCTTTTGCGATACGGTCATAAACTTCAATTTCCGTAACTGCAAGACCTTTTTTATTGGCTTGTTTTGTCATGTTAATACGTACTGCATACGTTTCAACGCCATCAAACGTTAAGGTATTCATTGTTTGATAAGCAAATGGTTTCGCCTTTAAGTTTTGAACCTCAACCCAATTATTTGGATCATTGAGCACTGAATCCTCACTGCTGATATGACCAAATTTTGTTGGTAATTCTGGCTTAATGCCTTCTTTAAGAACTTCAATTACATAGGATCCTGGATATCCAGTTCCATTGTCTTCAAAGAATCCAATATTAAAGTTATCAACGAAGCGTGGTGCCATAGTACCTGCGTCTGCAAAGACAATCCCTACCCAGTCTTTTTCGCGACTTTGGGCTTGCCAGTTTGTCCAACGGTTTGCTGGAGTATTCGTATACGATATGACTGCATCATTCATTGCACTTACGCGGTCATTTGATCCGGGTCCATCATTTGTAAAGGATGCAATTGCTGCTGGAAGTTCTGATCCAGTCCACATTTTAGCGATATTATCGCCCTTCTCATATTCTGCTGCTACACGAATGGTTAGTGTCGTTTCAGTATTTGCGGTTTCAACCATACCCTTAAGGATATATGTACCCGGTGTTTTTAGATTTTCTTTATCAAATGCTTCCCAAACGACATTAAATTCATCAACACGACCTGTATTATGGTATGCCTTCGCTTTGAGTGGTAATTTAAAGGATTTGTCCTTCGGTGTAACCAGACTAAAGCTTTCTACACCAACATATCCCTCAACGATGACTTTAGCCACAGCTTGTATATCTGTACCTTCTACGCGACCTTTAATTTCAAAGGTTCCGTATTCGTCAAGTCGTAACACATCAAATGCATCCCATGTTACGGCAACATCTTTATCAAAGAGTGTTTCATATTGTGCAGTAACAGTTTTTGGAAGCTCAATCTTTTGACTACGTTCTGTTCGAATGACAACAGGTTTAAACGCTTTAATCGGTTCTTGCACTTCATTTTTCGTTACTGTAAAGCTTACTTCGTTACTTTCGTATGTTTTACCACCGTAGGAAACATGTGCTTTAACAGTATATGTTCCTTCTTTATGTAAGTAGATTAAGCCCGCATTCATACGAATTCCAGATGCATCGCCTTGAACTACTTCATAGGTAATATCAAGAAGTGATGGTGCAATGGCAGTGCCATCTTCTAATAAACTTTCTGTTTTAAATGGAATTGTTTCTTGTGTCTTTCCTTCAATGCGATCAAGTGTCAGTATTGTATGATCATATACTGGATCTGATACAACATAAGTTACATCGTAATCTTTTGAATTAAGTCCATCTTCTGATGTTACACGTACTTTACCTTGATAGTTATTATCGCGAGTTGGTTGCACTACATTCACAAAAGATCCTGCTTTCGCAGTTCCTTTAAGTACAGGAAGTGCTTTTCCAAATGGTACACCCACAACATAAACATTTTGATCAACTTTAAAGTTCTCTAATGGTTTTGTATCAAGATGAATCATTTCTAATTCTGCTTTTGAATTGGCTTCAATCTTAAAGGTATCACCAATTACTTTTAATTCAGATAGACCCATGGGTCTTGGTTTATCACCGTTCATTTGAGACGTCATGTTGAGACGAACAAATTTCGCATCAACCTTATCAAATTTAATTGGAATTTCTGTTTTAACATCACCAGATGTTACTACAAAGTTATTGTTTTTACTTTGGTTAACAACCGGTGTGAACGTTACACCATCAACACTGGTTTCAATGGTTAAAGAAGCCGGTACTTTCGTAGTATTGTCTGTAAAGAAATGAATGCCTACTTGATGAATCGTTTCAATCTTTTCAAACTCTAACATTACCCATTCTTCTTGCTTATCACCAAAATTATTAACCCAGTTTGTCCATCGATTTTCAAATGCAATCGTTCCATCATTGATGCGTTCAATACGATCGCCACCGCTCATATAGGAACTTGTCGCAATCGGATAAGTATCTTGAGGACGACGAATAGCAATATTTTCTTGAACGGCAATCGCTTCTAATACCGTAATGTGTGCAAATACGGGATAATCTTGACCACCTGAATGTGCTTGACCTGAAATCTTAAGTACACCTGCTTCCGCAATCATGGCATCGGTAATGGATTCCCATGTAACAGGAAGGTTAACTTCTGCCCCGTTAGAATAATAGGCAATAACGGTTGAAGGCAAGCTTGGCATTGTACCTTTAGGTGTTGCCAGAACTGGATCTATGAGATCTGTAATCATACGCACCAATACTGTTGCGTTAACCGGTATTGCTACACCTTCTACAGTTCCTTTTACGCTAAATGATCCAGGTTGTTCAAGTTTGGATGCTTCAATGGTTTCCCAATTTACATCTACCGCTTTTTCAGAACCATCTGAATAAATAGCATTTACTGTTTTCGGTAATTCGGGTTGAACATGTGTTTCGGTAAAGACTGAAACATCATCAAACCCTAAAATACTAGGTGTTTCAGGTTTCTTCTCAATTGCGAAGACTTCTGTTTTACCTTCAGATAAGTTTTCTGCTTTAGCTGTAAGTTTAAATGAACCTTCTTGCCCATCCGATTTAACAATCACAAGCGCTTTACCATTAAAGGCTTTTCGTTGCCATGTTCCATCATGTTGTGCTTTATAGCGTTCATTACTTGCTGGATCACCGTTATCAACCCCAACAATTTCTCCATTCCCTTCAAGGGTAAAGATAATATTGTTTTGTGCATTCGGATTCATAACACCATTTTCATCAACTACATTCACATGAATGTATGATAAGTGATCACGTCCATTTTGAATTACACGTTTTTCAGGCACTAACTCAACTGCTGCAGAACCTTTCGATGTTTTAATCACATCTTCAGCGATGACATTACCATCTTTATCTTTAGCAATCGCTTTTAATGTTCCTGGTTTAAAATCCAAACGCCATTCTAAGTATAATTCTTTAGCGTTTGCACCTTCCTGATATGGACGTCCATACGCTGTTGTTTTTTGAACAAATGCTTTTTCGCCAAGTGAAACACCATCTAAGAACAGTTCAACTTTTGCGGCATTTGAGAAGATACGTACTGGAATTTTTCCATCACGTGTTCTCATGTTGTAATCTAATAACGATTCTTTTTCCCAGTTCCAGTGCGGTAAGATGTGAACCATTGGATCTGTTTCAACATCCTTCCATTGACTTTGGTAAAGGTAGAAATCATTTTTAGGGAATCCTGCGGTATCGATAATACCAAAGTAAGAAGATTTCGGTGGGGTTTGATTCTGGTTATGCCATGGTGTTGGTTCACCAATATAATCAAATCCAGTCCAAATAAATTGTCCTGCATACCCTTTTTCATCACGATCTGGAATCCATGAATTGGTTGCGGTTTTACCCCAACCTACATGATCATTCCCGTAATCAGATTGTTGGTATTTACGCGCTGCACTGTTGTCGTGTGAACGTAATTCATCTGGGAATGCGTAAACCCCACGACTACGTGTAGCGGATGATGTTTCCGATCCATAGATCAACCAATCTGGGTGTTTTGCACGGATTGCTTTATATGAATCTTCTGCATAGTTGATCCCTACAGCATCAACCTCAGCACTAATAAGTTCATGTCCTCCTGTAGGAGCCCAACGATAAACATCTTGTCCCATGGTTGTGTAACGTGTATCATCAACTTCTTTCGTCCAACGATGTAGATTACGAATCGTTTGAATTGCTTTTGCACTACCGCTATTGGATTCACCAATTTCATTACCGAGTGACCACATAATAACTGCTGGTGAATTTTTACCACGAGCAACCATTCGTTTTAAGTCATATTCAGCCCATGATTGACCATCAAGCGCTTCGGGATGCGTTGCTTTCGCATCAAAGAAACGACCGTAGTCGTATGGTTTTTTACCGCCATACCACGTGTCAAATGCTTCATCAATAATCATAAGACCTAAATCTTCCGCAATTGCGAGTAATTTATCATCAGCTGGGTTATGTGTAATTCGGACAGAGTTTACACCCATATCTTTTAGAATTTCCATCTGACGTCGCATAGCATCATAGTTTGCGACAGATCCAAGTGCACCTTGATCGTGATGCATTGATACGCCGTAGAACTTAACATCATTACCATTCAATGAAAATCCACCACTTGGTGTCCAGTTCATATAACGATATCCAAAACGTTCTACCGTTTCATCTACAACACGATTGTTTTTTAATACCTGAGTTTTAACGCGATATGTTACCGGTGAATCAATATCCCAAAGGCTTGGATTTGAAACCATAATTGCGGAATCCAAGGTTTGTTCATTTCCTGCTTGGATTTCGACTTCTTCAGTTTCTGCCTTCCCCATTGATGTCCCATCAACGGTTACAACTTCTGTCTTAACTTTAACTTTTTCTGCTTTTTTCGATTTATTTAAAACAGTTGTCTTAACCTCAGTTGTAACGTCTTTTCCAACTTCTTTATCTAAGTTAGGTGTTAAGACTGTTGTCCCGTATTCCTTAATCGAAACATCATCTGTATAGGTCAACGAAACATCACGATAGATACCGCTACCTGAATACCAACGGCTACTTGGCTGTTTATTTACAACTTTCACAGCAATGGTATTTGGACCTTCTTGATTAAGATATGATGTTATATCATATGAAAAAGGGGTATAACCATTAGGATAATTTCCAACTTCTTTACCGTTTACAAAAACAGTAGAATCCATATAGACACCACCAAAATTTAAGCGTACATTTTTTTCCATCTTTTTATCGAAGACAAAAGTTTTGCGGTACCAACCTGTACCACCATTCAACAAACCACCCTCATTTTGTGCCGGTGAGTTATGGTCAAAATCAAAAAAGATTGACCAATCATGAGGTAAGGATAACGCTTGCCAGTCTGTCTCATCATAGTCAATTTCACTTGGACTAGATGTGCCTGAAACATTTAATTTAAATTTCCAATCATCGTTAAAATCAACATTGCGTGAATCTGTTTTAGTCACAACAGGTTCCACAACCGCAGCATGGATCGGTGTTTTTTCAATAAATACACTTGAGCACGTCACAGCTACCACCACCCCCATAATTTTAACTGCTTTTCTAAATGACGAATTCATACTCTTCCTCCTATTTAGTAAAAACCAGTAAACATTTAAACATCTTTAATCGATATCTTTACCAAAGATATTTCTCATGTATTTCATATTGTTAGCGCTTACGTGTCCATTATTGCGTTTGCAAGCATACTTGTCAAGTGTAAACGGTAACATTTCACAAGTAAAATAATGGTAAACTTTACTTAATTTGAGAATACCCCCATCTAAGTGCTTTTAACCCTTAGCGTTACATCGTTATCGATGTTCGTCATTATTCTTAAAAAATTCTCTTCTCACTGGCAAAATTTCAAATATGGTATAATATAGGAAAATATGGAGGCATTATGAAAAAAAAAAAAACATTGATTGCAATCAGCTTTTTCGTTTTAATTTCACTTACTGGGTGTTCTCAAACCAAAGAACAACCGAAACCTGATCCATCTTCAGAAGTTCAAGACTTTTCAAAAGACACCAATCCGATCGTCACCATTGAGATGGAGGATGGTGGGATTATCAAGCTTGAACTTTACCCAGACATCGCTCCAAACACCGTAAATAACTTTATAAAACTCGTAGAAGATTCTTTTTATGATGGCTTGTTATTTCACCGTGTAATTCCTGGGTTTATGATACAAGGTGGCGATCCAAAAGGTACGGGAACGGGGGGGCCTGGATATACGATTAAAGGAGAATTTTCTCAAAATAATTTCGATAATCCGATAAGTCATAAACGTGGTATTATTTCAATGGCACGTAGTAAGGGTAATGATACTGCAGGATCACAGTTTTTCATCGTAACAACTGATGCACCACATCTTGATGGTAGTTATGCGGCATTTGGAAATGTTGTGGAAGGTATGGATACAGTTGATCGTATTGTAAGTGTTGATACCAACCAAGACAATCGACCTGTAGAAGGCAAAGAACAAGTCATGAAGCGTGTCACAGTCGATACCAAAGGTAAAACCTATACAAACCCTAATCAAAATTAAAACAACGAATTTTAATACATAAGAATAGCATGACCGTACACACTGTGTACGGTTTTTTTCATAACAAAAGGAGTTCCCCTCAAAGAGAAACTCCAAAAATTAAAGATTATACTTGACTAGTTTGATGTTGGAAGCACACGATTCACTTCACCCGCTAAATTAGAAATTGGCAGTGTTTGAAGTACAACTTGACCTGGTCCGGTAAGTTTAACCAAGAAGAAGCCTTCGCCACCAAAAAATTTATTACTTAAACCCTTCACTGTTTCAATTGCATAAGAAACTCCCGATTCAAACATAAATAGATTCCCCTGATCAACTAACAAACTTTCGCCTTCTTTAAGATCATAGGTAATTAAAGAACCATCCGCTTCGAGAAAGAGATTACCGACTCCAGAGAATTTTTGAAGAATAAAGCCTTCACCACCAAAAAATCCAGCAGAGAGTTTTTTCGTAAATTCATTTGAAAACTCAACACCCGGCTCTGAAGCTAAAAATGCGTTTTTCTGAGCAATAAACGTTTTAGATCCATCCATTTCAATGTGTTTAATAACTCCAGGCATCGACATCGCGAACGCAATTTCTTGATTCGAATCGCCTGCAGTATATGTGTTTTGGAAGAAACCTTCTCCTGAAAAAGCACGACCAAACGCCTTCTTAAATCCACCCCCTGAATGCACCTTATAACTCATGTTCGCAGTCATCCAAGACATATTCCCTGCACTTGTGATAAGGGATTCCCCTTCATCGAGAAAACAACGCAAAACGGGGTAAGTTCCTTCAATTTTAAATTCCATAAATGTTCTCCTTTTTCTTGAATTATATCATAAAAAGAAAAAAAGAGGCGTAATGCCTCTTTAGTGTTCTTTGCGATATGATTTATAGACAACAACCATACCTACGAATGCTATACCCAAAGCACCGTAAAGCAGAGTTTGGGATGTGGAAACTCCCGTTTGTGGCAGGGTGTTCGAAGCTTGAGTCACGCCTTTTTTAGGCGTTTCATTCTTCGTTGGTACCTCTGTCTTCGGTTCTTCCGTTTTCGGTTCCTCTGTCTTCGGTTCTTCTGTCTTCGGTTCCTCTGTCTTCGGTTCCTCTGTCTTCGGTTCCTCTGTCTTCGGTTCTTCTGTCTTCGGTTCTTCTGTCTTCGGTTCTTCTGTCTTCGGTTCTTCTGTCTTTGGTTCTTCTGTCTTCGGTTCAATTCCTTTAAGTTTTTGATCTAATGCTTTCAGTTTATTAAAGGCATCATCTGCTACTTGCAGTGTATGTGCTTGATAATCAAAGTCTCCTGAACGCATCATTAAACGTTTTTCAATATTGAGCTGGTCTTGAATTAATGAATCCTCAAACTCAATCCATTGTCTTTGAATTTCATTCCGCGTTACATCATCCTTAAATACTTGATGGGCAATTGAATTTGCATTCCAATACCATGAGTTCTCATCAAATGATGTACTGGTAACTTGATAGGATTTATGTGTGTCAGTGATGTTTCCCATATACGGAATGTACGGTGAAACAAGTGGTGATCCAACAGCAAGCCACATTACAGCACCTGCATCTGCAGGCAGCGAATCTTTAATTTGGAAGATATGTGCCTCCATGGTATTGATATTACCAATCGGATACTTACTGCGATCTTTTTCTTCTTGACTTAAAATATTCCCTTTATTATCCAATTTAATCTCATCTGAAGGGACAAATCCAGTACCTTCTAAACGGTTACGTTGGAATTTCATGACATCTTTCAATCCAACTTTACCATCCATCGATTGAAGTAATTCAAACGTAGCATCATTGTAATTAACCGTACTGTTTGGATTAATGGCTTTAATTCCTGACCAGACGCGTGATCGATTTCCATCCGTCATTTTAATTGGATTGTATGAGTTTGCAATGTGGAACTTCCCGTCCTGTTCAACATAACGACCTGCTGCGATAGCGGTTGCTTTGAGGTCTTTTGATTGAATAACATCTTCCGCTTCAAAACCATCTAGGGTTCCTAAATAAAAAGCATTGGGGAAGACACCGAATTTATCATCAGGGAACTTAATCGCTGCATATTGATGCCCCGATAGAATTTCCATATACCACACTTCATTTTTGTCCGCTAAAACAACAATATTCCCTTCACCAGATCCTTTTTCTTCAATGACCTGCGCTATTAACTCAATCCCCTCACGAGCTGATTGAATGCGCGGTAAAATTAACGTTGTGATGGCAGCCTCTGTTAATCCATCCGATACATATGGATCAACCGTTTTATAAGCAGGATCATACTTCGCAGATACCGTAGCCGTCATTACAACACCCTTTTCATTAATTCCAGCTGCGTCATACATCCCATCATTCAGGGTGACATCCGGTATAGCCGTATATTTATAATTATGTTCACTTGCTGTATAGGTAAAGCCATTGGATGGATCTACAAACGGAACTGTATTATCAAGCATCCGTCCTTCCACATTCTTCACAACAAATGTCTTATTATGATTTAATTCAAGGTCTTCAGTACGTCCAATAATCACAGAGCCATCTTCGGTTAAATTTTTCCCAACAATAATACCGGTACACGCGAATGTACTTGTGATGGTTAAGCTCATTCCAACAATCGTCATAAGACCTGTTAATGCAATTTTTTTTATTTTACTCATAGTTTCCTCCATACATAAAAAAATGCACACTAAAACATTTCGTAGTTTATATTTATATACCTCCCTTTCTATGTCTAAATTCATAGTATCACAATGAGAATTTTTGAAAAGATACGATTGTTAACTGAGCAATCATGTAATATATTTCTGTCATTCTCTCAAACATGTTCGAATAAAAAACGGTATACATTTTGTATATCGTTTTAAAGTTTTTATGATTTCACAAGAACTTGTTCCTCAGCTTGAAGTGCTTGAGGGAATTCATGATAGGTTTTAAGATCTAATTGTTCTAAATCATGTGCAACACAGACTGCACTGACTCCATCATCCACCACATTTATGGCCGTCACCAACATTTCTACAGGACGGTTAATTGCGAGGATGAAACTGTATGCAGCTAAAGCATACTGATTTGTATAGCCCATTCCGGTAAGAATTGTGAAGAGTAAGATTGCTCCTGATCCTGGTGCCGCAGGAGTACTGATTGATCCAATAATGGTCAAGAGAATTATCGATATTAGCTCAATAATACCAACATGATAACCCGCTACGGATGCGACAAACAATGTCGCAATAATTTGCATGACTGCAGTCCCCGTCATGTTTATGGTTGATGCCAGTGGTACGATAAACGATGCAACGGATTCATCTACACCGAGTTCGTTCATCACCGTTTCTTGAGTTAATGGAAGGGTTGCAGCTGAAGATGAGGTTGAAAAACCAAATACAGCAACTTTATACATCTTCTTAATAAATGGAAGTGGCGATAATCCTGTTTTAAATGCAATGAATATCGGAAACACTGCAAATCCAAGAACAAGAAGTGTTAATGACGTCAGTATCATATAGATAAGTGCCGGCTGTAAGTAATCAATCCCGTATGATGCAAGCGTTCTAACAAGTAAACAGAAGATTGCGATTGGACCGAATTTCATAATCACAAGATCCAATAATTTCATCGACAGAAGATAGATTTCATCGACAAGTTTTGGTAAGACTTCCATCTTCTCGCCAAGTTGATGTGACATCACACCAACAATCAACGCAAGAACGACGACGGCAATAATATTTGAATTACTGCTTAGTGTTCCGAGTGCATTATTATTGAAAGCATTCAAAATCATTGACAGTGGGTTTGTTTGATTTACAACCCCTTCTGTAATCTCAATCGCACTTAAATTGGATATTTGAAATACACCCAATTTGTATGCGGTAAAACCAGTAATACTTGCAAGTATAATTGCGATCGCTAAGAGTTGCATAAAGTTCGCAAACCCTTTCTTCGCAAGTTTATTGAGTACGCGTGTTTCTTGGATTTGTTGAATCGATCTTACAATCGATGTAAAGATTAGCGGTACTAAAACAAGTTGCAACAAACGCATGAAGATTTGTCCAATAATAAAGAAAATCCCTATGGCCGTCGGATTTGACTCATGTAAGATATCCGCAAATAACAAATCGTTGATCTGCTTCCAAAGCGATGCATTACCATTTCCAATCAAGGTCTCTCTTAAAAATATAAAACCAAGACCCACTCCTAAACCTAAAACCAAGGTCCAAATAATTCTACGTGTGAAGTTATTTTTCTTCATATTTCCCTCCTGTATTTGGTTCCAAATAATAAGTTTTCCAAAAAAAAAACTTATTTTGAATCAAATAAGTCCGAAAAGAATATAAATATATACTAAAAAAATATATTTTTACTCCTTATAAACATCTCGTGCTTACTTAAAGGATTCGTATGTAGTGTATCAAAGTTGTTCTAAGATTTCAAGCACCACAATACGATAAAATACGTTTTTTAAAATTAGGGTCTGAAATCGAAATAAAATAAGGCTTCATTTTGGTTTGCGTTTTTTGAGCTTGTGATGAGGTTAATAGGATGCTTGGATGATATACCCTAAAGCCCATCTTTCCAGGAACATGTTCGCTTTGTAAGATTTTAAATTGATCCATATCCCTAATATGGACCACAAAAAAACCCGGATCACGTTCATCCGAAATATAAATAATCAGTCCATCCTTCATATCTGATTGATGATACGGTATGTTTTTGAGTCCTTGAGAATCTTTCTGCCACAAGGTAACAAAATGACCCAGTTTTTTGGGCGTGCTGCGTCCTTCTCGAAATACAAATTCAAACTGGTTCGCAATAAGAACATTCATTCCCGCATACGCTTTATTAAATGGATCTTTTGATATAACATCAACACTTATATCTTCCTCACATAATAGCTTAATACCTTCTGACATGCTTTCTCCTTTAACATCAAAAAGAAGTCCTAAGACTTCTTATTTGTTTATTTCGTATTCTAGTACATCTTTCGCAATATCAGCCTGTGTAACAGCGTGATCATCATTAACAATCATGATTTTCTTACCATCTAAAGCTTCTTCACCATATTTATCTTTAAGGTAATTCATGGCTTCACGTTCTTTTACTTTATCTTGAATAATATCTTTTTCAATGATTTTCTTAACTACAACACCAATTCCTAAAACAGCTGCAGCACCAATTGCTACTTTAAATAATTTGTTCATAATATTACCTCCTTGTTAGTAATATTATAACATGACACTACGCTCTTATCATTAAATATCATTAGACCTTCACAAAAGAATTCAGTAAATGCTCCGCGATATATTCCGCAACGCCGTTTTCATTATTTGTACACGTCACCGTATCCGCAACGATTTTTAAAGAATGTCTCGCATTTTCCATTGCAACACCAATTCCAGCCTGTTTTATCATCGTCAAATCATTATCACTATCACCAAAACAAAGCACTTCATCGGGTTTAATACCACGGTAAGCAGCATACGCCATAACTGCATCACCTTTATTAATACGTTTAGGCATAATTTCAGCCCAACCAGGCGCTACCATTAATAAATCATAATCCGCATCTATATCTAAAGCAATCCGTTCTTTCACCAACTCTGTATAATCTGCATTTTGTATGTATACAATTTTAAGAATCGAATCCCCAGCTTCAAATCGATGACGAAGATCACTTAAATGATCTACCTTAGATACTCGAGCACCATCACTAAAAAATCTTAAACGATCTTCATCTTCGCCAAATACAAAATCTTCTTCAGATCGTGCATCCATTTGAAAATATATAATATCTTCAAAGCAATAAAGGATGCCCATAAAATACTTGGCACCAAGTATTTCCATGCGTTCACACGCCTCATAACTCATTGGAGCTTGGATTGCTCGATAATTTCGAATTGGGTGCTCTACGCGCATACCATTGAGCGAAACGATTGGAATTTGATGTGGATCAAGGTCCAATGCTTCCGCTATAGACGCAGCACTCTCATAATTTCGGCCCGTCGCAAGCATAAACTCATACCCTTGATTGCGTGCTGCATGAATCACCTCTCGCGTACGATCTGTAATGACATGTTCAGAATTCAATAAAGTACCATCAATATCACTTGCAATTAACTTAATCATAAAAAGCTCCTTTATCTATTTACTCTCGAGATCTTTCATTATACCAACTAATTGTTCAAACATTGCATCATCATAAGGACTATGACCACTCGCCTCAACAAGATGCAAGTGCACAGAATCTAACTTTTGTGATAATTCGTATGCCCCACTTGGTCTACAATCAACATCATAACGACCGTGAACAATTTCCGTAGGAATTGTTTGAATCTGATTGATATGATTTAGAAGATAATTATCATCATCCCAAAACATTCGGTTTGCGAAAAAATGACATTCAAGCGTTGCTAGACTTATGTCTGCATCAGTAACTTCTAAATCTTGCGACTTAGGAACTAAATGGACCAGCGAACTTTCCCATGTTGACCACGCTTTTGCACACAGTTGCTTTTGAACATCATCTGTTCCCGTAAAAACATTATAATATGCCCTAATTAAATCATGACGATCATTAGGGGCAATAACAGCTTTAAACGCTTCATGTTCTTCAGAATAGAAGTAGGACGCCCCTTCTTGATAAAGCCAATCAACATCCGATTGTCTTCCAAGAAAAATACCGCGTAATACTAATTGCGATACACGGTTGGGATGTTTAATCGCATACAACAGGGCAAGTGTCGATCCATAACTCCCACCAAAAACAGTCCAAGATTCAATCTCATATTGACGTCGAATCATCTCCAAATCCGCTACACCTGAAAACGGTGTATTATTTACTAATGTTGCGAAAGGCTTTGATTGACCACAACCACGTTGATCAAAGGCGATCACAAACCATTTATTTAAATCAAAAAAACTAAAAGACTTCTCCGAGATACAACCACCCGGTCCACCATGTAGAAAGACAACGGCTGGATTTTGCTTATTTCCACGCGTATAAACCGCTATAGATTGTCCATCTTGAGTTAATAATCGATCTGTAATTTCCATCTTTTTCCTCTTTTTCTTTTTATTATTATATCATGAATTTAAATTTGTCTATAAAACTTGAAATAATATATCGTTATCGCTATTATTAGTATGTTATGTAATTGAAAAGAGGTCCAACTATGAACGAATTACAACGCGAAGATTATAATATATTAGTATGGGTTAAAGCATTCTGTGATCGTGAAAACATCAATTATTTCTTATATGCCGGTACGTTACTGGGTGCAATTCGTCATCAAGGATTTATTCCTTGGGATGATGACGTTGATATCGCAATGGAACGTGAGGATTTTGATCGTTTTGATGCATTAATGGCGCAAGAACTTAAAAATAATACACCTTATCGTTACCAATCACGTCAAAACGATAAATACCTTGCCATTGAATTTTCAAAAGTACGATCCGATATTCTTAAAATTAAAGAAACCGTATCAAAAACACAAAAAGGATATGAAGGTGCATGGGTCGATATTTTCCCTATGGATCGCGTGCCTGATGATGAAACCTTACGTCGCAAGCAGTTTGAACAGGTTAATAAATACACACGTCTTTTACGCATTTTCTTATTAGTTCAAGAAACAGAAAATGATAAAGGCGCAAAACTCATTTTGAAGAAAACCATGCAATTTCTTAATGAAAAACTGTATAAGATTAATATCTTTATTCCAATTCTTATGAAAAAACGCTATAAAGCAATGACACAATACCGAGACGTTGAGACATCATGTATCGGTGACTTAGGTTACTTATACTTTGAAAATTACGATCAATACAACACATCAATCATTGAACGTAAACATATCAAAGAACCTATTGAAACACTATTCGAAGATGAGATGTTTAAAATCCCTACGGATGCGGATGCAGTTCTAACGCGTGCCTTTGGCGACTATATGACGCTACCCGCAGAAGAAGATCGAAAAATACATCGCATCGAAACACTTGAATCCTAAAATAAAAAAAGTGTATCTTCACGTTAATGTGGAGATACACTTTTTTAATTAATCTGCAAAGTTATCGAAATAACCTTGAACAAATACGATTGGTGTTCCTTTATCGCCAGATCCACTTGTTAAATCACAAAGTGAACCAATAAGGTCAACTAATCGACGAGGTGTCGTCCCTTGAGCTGCCATATTACCTACAAGATTATCATCTTTCTCTTTAATATGAGATTCGATTGCTTTCTTCAAAGCCTCACCTTGTAAATCTTTAAAATCATTATCTGCTAGATACTTCAATTTTAACTCATTTGGAGTACCTTCTAAACCTGTTGTGTAAGCAGGTGAAACGGTAGGATCTGCAAGTTCCCAAATTTTACCAATTGGATCTTTAAAAGCCCCATCACCATAGACCATCACTTCAACATGCTTCGAAGTTGCTTCAAGCATACGTTTTTGAATATCTTCAACTAAATCTGTACATTCTCTTGGGAAAAGTTTTACAGAATCTTCAGTAGATTTATTTGAGCCAAGTAAACCATAGCGTTCATTGTATCCACTACCGTCTACACTTTCATTTAGAATATCATCGAGACCACAAACAATTTTTGCGCCATTATCACGTAAAATACGTTTTGTACGCGCATTGGTATGAATATCACACGCTAAAACTTTATCAGTATAATCTAAGATTGTACGAGAATTGTTTGAGAAAATAATTTCAACCTCAGTTCCTGCTTCTTCAATTATACTTGCATAGTAAGAAACGTAATCAACACCCGTAAATGGATGCTTGTTTTCTCCAAATAAACTACGATATTGCTCAAGACTTAGAACATCACTATATGGGTTAATACCTGATGCATCAAGCTGGTCTAAACTCACAAGTTCATTCCCTACTTCATCTGAAGGGTAACTTAACATGAGCACAACCTTATCAACACCTTTAGCGATTCCACGTAAACAAATTGAAAAACGATTTCGTGAAAGAATTGGGAAAATAACACCCACTGTTCCACCTTCCATTTTTTTATTTACATCTTTCGCAATGGCATCAACAGAAACATAATTTCCTTGAGCACGAGCAACAATGGATTCCGTTAATGCGATAATATCGCGATCACGAACATCAAAATTTTCACTCTTCCCAGCTTCCAAAATGCTTTCTGTAACGATTTGAGCTAAATCATCACCTTCACGAATGATCGGACAACGAACACCTCTTGAAACAGTACCAATTTTTCTTTCCATATATAACATCCTTTTTCTTTATAAAACACTGAAAGCCTCGTAGAGAGGCAATCCATTAATGATTCTAACACATTTCGGAACAAATTTAAATAAAAAATATAAAACAGTATCCCTTTAGGATGCGTATATGCTATGATATCACTAAAACAATTTTAGAGGTAATCGCATGAAGCCAATTCGTTATCGTATCTATCAGCATAAAATCAAAAAAAAGAAGGGCAAAGATCGAGGTATGCAATTTGAACTCGAAGCGTTCAATCTGTTATCTCAAGACTCAAATACATTTGTATATCATAGTACCTATATTCCTATTGTTCGCAATAACGGAATAACAGAAATTGATTTGATTGTCGTAAATCGAAGCGGTATCGCTTGCTTTGAAGTTAAGTACACAAAGCATCCATTCATCGGTTCTTATGATGATGCATTATGGTTTAAGAAAGATACCGACCAATCAATACGTAATCCATTTATACAAAACCGTTATCACGTAGAAGCACTCGCATCGTACTTAGGGATTGATGCTTCACTTATCAAAAATTGTGTACTGGTCAATCAAATTGATCGCCCGATTAGAGATCTGTATACCCTAAGCTCGGCACGCTCATTTTCGAAGGGTGCCAAACTATCCCGTATTGAAGTTCGAAGGATTAATCGTTTATTGCTTCGGCGTCAACGCTTCATGATTTTGAAAAGATGGAAGCATCGGCGTTACCGTAAACGAATTGCAAAGAAAAATAGAACGACTTCTTAGGTCGTTCTATTTTTTTAGTGCTCCTTGAGTATCAAAATAATAAGTTCTGTTATGAATGGATGCTTTTCCAACTATCATCTGGCCACCGTCTTTAAAATAGTACCATTTATGATTGAGGTATTTCCAACCTGTAACCATTGCACCACTTTGATCCAAGTAGTACCACTTATGATTGAGTTTTTTCCATCCTGTTGCCATTGCACCAGAAGGTTCTAAGTAGTACCACTTATTTTTAATTCTCTTCCATGATGTTGCCATCGATCCCGATTTATCTAAGTAGTACCATTTCTGTTTAATCTGTTTCCAGCCCGTTGCCATAGCTCCTGAGTTTTCAAAGTAATACCATTTATTGGCTATTTTTTGCCATCCTGTTACCATTTCTGAACTTGAGTCAAAATAGTACCAAATACCCTTAATCGATTTCCACTGATTCTTGAGTGCACCTTCTAGGGTAAAGTAGTGCCACTTATCAGATATTTTTCTCCAACCGGTCACCATACCTTTTTCATGATCGATATAAAATTTATTATTCACGATTGAAATCAGGCCGGTCAAAGGTTTTCCTAAATTATCGAAATAATAACGTGAACCCGAGATTGTCTCCCAACGCCCCTTAACAAGTTCTAAAGTCTTGTCACGATAAGTGGACTTTCCTTTTTCGCCTTGCCATCCTTGGCTATGTTTTACGATTAAGTTTGGTTTTGGATCCAGTTTTGAAACTACAAGATTCCCTTTATGAGGGATTTGTTCTACTTTAATAAATTTTGATTCTAAAGATTTTAATGCCTGTGTAATCTGATTCGCTTCCAAAATACTGCGACTTGCAATTGCATGATCCAGTTGATTTGTTAAGATTTGCTTATCTTTATCAGTTATCTTATAACTTTTTTGAATTTGCTGTCTTAAACGCTCTGTGTGATTCATGAACAACTGATTCTCTTGATTTAGCTTAGTTGCTTGATCTCGTATTGCATCAAGTTCTTGTGTTGTTTGTGAAGCATTAATGAGAGCTAAAAACTTATTGATATCTTTAATTGTTAAAAATTTAAACGATATTTTCAAATCGTTGCTTAAAGCCTTCTGCTTATTAATGAATTGAATTCGTTGCGCTTCATCTTCACGTTGTTCAGACTCACCAACACTTGAATCGTCATTACCCTCTACAGACTCATTTTGTGGACGCTTCCATGCTTTCCCACCCTTACGAACATGTTCAGCCTCAATTTTCTCAAAATAAGGAACTACTTGTCCTTCAAAATTTTTAGAATTCAACCAAATGTTCGCAAGTTCTTCTGCATAATAATTTCTCATATCTTTACGGATTTTATCAAACGAATCAATTGCTTTAAGATAAAGTTCGACGTATTGACTATCCTGCATAATTTGCTGTTCTAAATTTTCAACTTCTTTTTTAAGCTCATCCAGTTGGGAATCATCCGCAGTCTCTTTAGATCGATCAATAAAATATTTTTTCTGAGAATCTGACAAAATACCTTTTCGCATTAAAGTGTTCTCAAAACGCTCTAGATTACGTAATCTTCGTTTTCGTTTGGTTGAGTCTTCAACCATTTTCTTTATCTGATTTATTTTTTCTTGACGATTCGGGATTGCTGTTTTTTCAATAATTTGAATATACTTTTCAACTTTTTCCGCATGACCTCCCAAATCAACAGTTTCATCATCCATATCTTCTAATGAAATGAGATAGGCTTTTAAAGCGACTAAATCACGTTCTCTCGGTTTTCGCCCCTCTGCAAAAATTGGCTGAGAAAAAAACAAAAAACCGGATACGAATGATAAAACGAGTAACATCGATAACATTCTCATTTTCAAAATCTCCTTATTGTGTCGAACGAGCTTAGGATAATCGATAACAAAAGCAATGTAAAGAATATTTATAAAACACTCTCGATAGTTGTTAATACAGGTTAAAATCAATTGGATTTGTGCGTGTTATTTGGTCATTCGCAAGATAATTACAATGTTGAAAACTTAAATATATGCATAAAGCTTAATAGGACGCCCTGATAAGTCACATAAGCCGAAATCAACAGAATGTCATAAGAGCATGATAAACAATGTAGGCATTGCACACGATTTGATATAATTAAAGTGTTAGAAGAAGGAGGAATAAAATGAAACTAAATATTGATTGTGTACGAGATATCCTACTGCATCTCGAACATACTGAGCCAACCATTACTTTCGAGGACCTATCCCTCAATGATTTACAAAATACAAACGATATAAAAGAATGCATGGACCATTTACATAAAATGCATCAGGCAAACATTGTTACACTATCTTCTACTGATTCTGAGAACCCTTCAATTCAATTAACACAAAACGGGAAAAACCTCATCGAGGCAGTCAAAGATACAAACCTATATAATGAATTTAAAAATGAAATTAATCAGAAATATCCAATTTATACGGTAGAAATATTTGCATACGGACTTTTTGCTTATCGATCTACACGGTATGGATATTAAGAGTGTATCCCGGATACACTCTTTTTTAATCGAATAAATTATAAATCTGAATGGCTACAAGCGAAATTAAAGTTGGAACCACCCATGCCAAACCATGGGAATTTAAAGGAATTCGGCTAAGTAACGATACGCTTGTGAAAAAGTAAGTATCAAAAATCGATAATAATGACATCAAGGTCGTGACTCCAATCGTAATTTGATACACAGACTGTTTTACATTCCAAAACAATTCGAGAAAACTGAGTACGATAAGAACCATTGCTATTGGATAAATTGCCTCCAAAAGTGGCACCGAAATCTGTAAAATTTTACTTAAACCAAGATTTGACGTTACAAAACTCCATACTGTGATACCCACGACCCAAGACTTATACGAATACTTAGTTTTTGATGAGAAATATTGACTGCAAGAAGTAATCAATCCAACAGAAGTTGTGAGACAAGCTAAAGTAAAAATAATTGCTAAGAGAATGATGCCAACGGGTCCAAATATATGAATGATAATATTCGCAAGCGTTTGAGCACCGTGTTCAGAAAAACCATAAATTGTTCCACTTAAGGCTCCAAGATATGCTAATGCACCGTAAACAGCAACTAATAAAATACCCGCAAACATTCCCGCACGTACTGTATTTTTTACGACGTCTTTTTCATTGGTGATTCCAAGATCTTTGATGATTAGTGAAATAACAAGTCCAAAATTCAACGCTGCAATGGTATCCATCGTTAGATAACCATCAAGAAACCCTTGAACAAAAGGAGTTGTTTGATAATTCCCACTTGCTGATGTAAAGCCATTAAATGGTTTTATGAAACTCCCTACAAATACAATTAACATCAAAATAAGTAAAAGTGGCGTAAGAAGTTTCCCCATACGATCCACCAACTTCGTAGGATTTTTTGAAATATAATAAGCAGCGATAAAAAAGATTGCCGTAAATATAAAAAGTCCTAATTGTTGATAGGATGCGTAAACACCGAGAAAAGGAGCAACAGCCATTTCAAAGGGCAAACTACCTGCTCTTGGAATCCCTAAAAGTGGACCGATTGAAAGATAGATTAAAAAAGTGAAAATCAAAGCAAATTTAGGATGAACCTTTGAAGCAAGCGGATATAAACCGCGATTTTGAGATATTGCAATGACTGCGAAAATGGGAAAACAAACTGCTGTAATATAAAAACCTGCTAACGACACTAAAGTATGTGTCCCTGATGATTCACCTAAAAAGGGTGGGAAAATGAGATTTCCAGCACCAAAAAACAGTGAAAATAATGTTAATGATACGAATAATGTATTCTTACGAGACAATTTCTGCATATGCTTCTCCTTAATTCCATAAATAATCGACAAAAAAACCTCATCCACAAGGGACGAGGTTATCGCGTTACCACCCAAATTCCATACAATGTATGGCACTCAACGTACATAATTATACGCGTTTCGGGTAACGGTGAACAACCGGTATTACTTACTTACTTCAGTAATACATCTAAGTGATGATTTTCAGATACTCTTGAATCATTGACTCTCAGCTCATGTCAACTCTCTGTGCATTCAATGAAGTACCCTACTCCTTCACTATCGTCGATTTATTTTTACTATAATAATCAATCTACGAGTGGTTGTCAATATATTACTCATTAATAATTAAGATTGATGTTTTCGACGAGATTCTAAAATCATTAATACGCCCATACCAATCATGAGAAATACGAATCCTGGCATGTCTTGAGCACGACCTGCTGACGGTAAATGACTTTCATCATTAGAAGCATTCGTTTCTGAATTTGGTAAGCCATTGCCAGTACCCGGTTTATTGTCTCCAGGTTTGGTTTCTGGTTTTTCGTTAGGTGTTTCTCCTGGCTTTTCTTCGGGTTTCACTTCTGGTTTTTCAGGTGTAATACCGCCGTTGCCATTGTTATCATCCTTAACAAGTTCTACAGTTTGAGTACGTGTTTGTCCATTTTTGGGATTTAAATCAAATGTCAGTACTTTTACATCTGATTTTGAACGCATCATGATGTCTTTATCTTTTAATACAATTTCAACATCTACTGTATCAACTGCTTGTGATGGATCACTTGCACTCACCGTTAATATCCCCTTCTCATAATGGAATACATATGAGCCTGGTTTAAGGTTAAGTTCCTTGATTGGAAGTCCATCAAAATCAAGGGATAGTTGATCTTCTTCAAAGACGTTCACTGCAATAATTTGTTGTTCTGCATCATACACAGCATGCATTGACGCATCATTTCTCACAATATGAATTGGATTAGCTTGACTTAATGACGCTGTTTCTGCTTGATTGTATTGCGGTAAGATCATAACAGCATAGGAATCATTTTCTGCTTTAGATGAATGGTTTTGACGAATTGATACAAATTCATTTTCATATTCTTTATCATTACCAAACAATGTGTTTATTGATTTATACGTACCTTTACGTGTTTCATATTCAAACGTAATGGGTGCTTCTTCTAAGAAAACATAACCAATTGCATCATTATGTTGTTTTGATTCGTAGTGTGCCCACATATTCGGTGTGACGGTCATTTTTTGTTGAGTGTCCGTCATGAGTTTCCCATTAATTGAGAATTGATCACCAATCTGTGTATCGATAATACGATTTTCAAAAATCGTTTCAATTGTCTCAGGAGAGTTTCCTTGAATCTTACTTCCCATAAGCACAACTTTATCATTTAAAAAGAGATACGATTTTTGTGCAGTGAGATCTTGTTGGTTAAAGTTTGATTTATCTAAGTTCATCACAGCTGTACCATTAGAACCTTGTTCAACACCCCCTACAAAACTTTGTGGTGAGAGCAAACGTTCGCCACTGCTTAAAGCAAGCTCACGTGTATCTAAGGTTACACCCGGTAAACGATATGGATTAACCGTTGGCCAATAACTAACTCCAAATTGACGATCATCATGGGTATAGAGGTAGTACATACCGTCTCCAGTGTACCATCCTTTTCCGTTTTCGCCACTGAATGATTCGAAGTTCGCAATACGATTTGAGTACATACTCAATCCTAAAGTATAACGCTCATGATGCACAGCAACACGATCCATTGCAGAGAAAATCGAAACTTTCTTCTCAAGTTCCACAGGATCACTTTGTGTATTTAAAGCTTTTGTAATTTGTTCAGCATGTTTCATATCCCGAACATGATCAAGCGGATTGATGGCTTTCTCAATGTTTGGATACCAAAGCGCTGTAACACTTTCAACTTTATCTCTAAATAAATCCGGAGCAATCTCACTTACAAAAAGCAAGTTCCCAAGCATACTGAACCCACCACCATAAGCACTGGAAGATTTCATCAGTTCAGGTGCACGAGACATTCCGCGTCCTTGCACCATTGCCATTAGTTGACCTTCATGAAGCATGCTGATAAATCCACGCTCTAATACAGGGAATAATGTTTGATATGTTGATTCATCTAATTTCCATGGGCTTGGTTGAAGTAAGGTAAGAAGACTTGAAACACCTTCTAAATATACAGAACCATATCCTCCAGTATAAGGAATTGTTTTATGTTGAACCATTGAGCCATCTTCATAAATACCATCTTCTGAAGTTGCCAGTTCAAATAAAGGAACTAAATCGTTTTGAAGTCTTTCCAATTTAGAAACATCTTCACTTAATAAAGCAGTCCCAAGTAAACTCATTGCTAAGTCCGTTCGGTTTGCCCCCGTTGCGATATCACCTTTTTTACTCATTTGATCAACAGCATTTGGTACATAGCTTTCTACGACATTAACCAAAGATTCAAGTCGTTGATGTGGCATGTAATCGGCGAGTAGAATTAAACTATCAGTAATTGCTTTCGCACTTCCAATTTGATAATCCCACCAGTTTCCTTCAAATACCGATTGGTTTCCGTTATAACTAAAAACTTTATAAAGATGTTCCATTCCTGAAACAATTTCTTCATAGACATCTCTTTGTTGGTATAAGGTGGATTCAGGCATTTGATATGCAAGAACCACAGCTTTTAGATTACGGAATTGTTTAGTCATATTCGAAGACTTTGTAGCACTGGTATTATCCCAGAGATCTTCTCTATAATCATTTGTTTTTTTCATACTACTATAAAGTGATTCACCTTCGCGAATGACTTTATCTTTAAACGAATCTTTAAGAGAACTTGAAATACTACTGTCTCCTATATATCGTTTTTGCCATTGATGAATCATTGATTGCATATCAGCATTTTTTTGAGACGGTGTAATTTCAACGTTAATTATTTTTAAAACGTTGTTTCCAAATAATATTTGAACTTCTGTTACACCTTGTTTTTGAGGCAGAAGCAAACCTTCCTCAGTCACAGCTACAACATTTTTGTTTTTAGAAACAAAACTCAAGTCTTTGTAGTTTGCATGAACAGGAGACATTTCAAATTCAAGATACTGAAGTTGGTTTTCATCAAGTTGAATCGAATTAGATGCTACTGAGATTGACTGAATCGGTAAAGAATTCGTATTTAACACCGTAACGGTCATTTCATCATAAATGGTTGGATCAAATGCAGAGCTGACACGAATTTTTGCGCTTCCCGCTTTAAGACCTACGATTGAACCTTGATCAACACGAACAATCGATTCATCACTTGATGACCATTCTAAAGTTTTTTGATTGATTGCATTCGGTTCGGTAACAACAGGTAATAATACTTTTTGATTTAATGCGATATCGAGTGCATCGTCATCCAATTGAATTGATGTTGCCCCGATTGGCTTTTCATAAAGCATGAGGTCATCCAGGAAATAAGATCCTTTCGTATTATGCATACGGAATACCGGTAAGATTTGTGTTGTTTTATCATCCGTCTTGAATTCAACTTTAAAACGAATCCATTGATCGGATGCATTAATGGTATCCGCATGAACTACGCCAGAAAATTTATTTGCTGCATAGCCATCTACTTGTAAATTAATGCGCGCTTGTGCTGAATTTAATGTTTCAAGATCTTGAGTTTTAAACCAACCCTCATACACATACGTTGTCTCGGGTTTCACATCATAACGTTTTTGTGGTTTAAAAAAACTTAAAGCACTTTGATCATTACGCGCTAAATTAATTTTCGCAGCATACGATCCATCTTTGACGTCGGATTTGACCATCTCAGCACTGTAGTACGATGCATCTAAATTTGACGATTTATAGCGTTCAAAAACCCATGATTCAGGTTTTAAGTCTTGATCCCAAAAACCAACATCTTGATGCCAATTTCCGGCACTTGTATTGCCTTTATTGGGTGCTTTGACGAGTTTTTCAAAGCTTCCATTTTCTAAAATATTTTTCGCAAATAGATTCGTATCTTTTGGAGCACGAACATTTACATTAACTTGTTTACTTAATCCACTTTTAGAGTCTGAAACCGTAATGACACTGAGTCCTTCAGAAACTCCAGTCACAACACCTTGTGCATCAACGGTTGCGATTGCAAGATCACTGGATGACCATTCCAAACGATCAACAGGATAATCACTCGGTTCAACAACAGGTTTAATCACAGATTGTGCTTGCGGTGCGAGTGTCATTTCATCTTGCACAACATTCAAATCTGTAAGTTTAATATCCGATGCGATTTCTTTTTCTTTCAGAGATATATTTTTTATTGAATAAGATCCTTTGATAAATGCGAATTTAAAAACGGGTAAGAAGTCTGTCGCAGACTCAATTTTAAATTCATGTTCAAAATCAGTCCAGGTAGGTGCGGCAGGAAGTTCGAACTCGATTGATGGTTTAATCAATGTGTTTTGATTATATTGATCAATATTCAAGTTAACGACTGCAGGTTTACCATTCGCAATGATTTTAAAATCAGTTTTATAGGACCCTTTCACAATATAAGTTGTATTGGGTTTTGCCTTTATTTTCTTCTCAGGTTTGAAAAAAGACATTGGTGTTTGGTATTGACTGTTTGACGAAGCGGTCATCACACCTTGATCTAGATCAGCCTTATATTGAGAACGATCGAGGGATGAGCTGCTGTAACGTTCAAACATCCATCCTTGTGGTTTAAGATCATTGGACCAAAAACCAATATCTTTATTGTTTGTTTTGTTGCTTTCATCCATTGGGACAACATTTTCGGTCAATGAAAAATCAGAATTGACGAAATACTCAGCTGCTGAAGCGGGTTGCCCAACATCCAACGCTTCAATACGTTGTTGGGTTGGGAACAACGTAACGGTGAGAAGCAGCGTGAGTAAAAACATAACGGGTTTTCTCATAAATGTAACCTCTTTCTTTTCAAGGTGATTATAAGGTAAACCGGTTAGGTTGTCAATTGTTTTTAACATTAATCATTAAAAAACAGATTCTTATCGAATCTGTTTTATTTTATTTTTAAATAAGTTCTAAATCCTCGAGCTGCATAATAGGAATCTGCGCCGTTATGATAAATAAACACTGTACCATAGCGGTAATCTCCAAATAAAGCACCTCCGAGATTACGGATTTTTGCGGGTGTTTCAATCCACGATGATGTTTTCTGATCAACGACATCATGATTTTGTAGAAAGCGGTAAAGCGTCTCATCCAACAAACGCACCCCTGCCTCCTGCGCAATTTGAACGGCACTGCCGCTCGGTTTATTCTTCTTGCGTTGTTCTAAGGCTAAAGCGTCATAACACAAGCTACGTCGCTCTACAGGACTTTCTGGAGCGCAATCCATGTATATCCATGAACCGTCATCCAAAACAAACAAATCCGGTTCCCCTTGCGTTTCTTCCATCCATAAAAGCGAATCTAAAACGTGTGAATTTGACTGAATCCCTTCAAGAACATCATCCCAAACAATCGTAGGATGACGGTGTTCATTCATTTCAAACCGTTCTTGTAAACTTATAAGCAATTCCTTTTGATTCATCCAAACTCTCCCTTTCTTCTACCGATTCATATCTTGATAATACATTAGTACTGATTTACGCGTAATAATCCCCATAAATTTATTACGATCATCCACAACGGGTACAAAGTTTTGATCTAAAATACGTTCTAAAACATAAGTTAAATCAACATCAATGGTTACCGGTGGATTCCAAGAATGACGCATAATATCTTTTAAATACACTTCTTCAACATCTTTCATGTCCGTTATTTGTTCATGAATTAAATACCAAAGAAAGTCACCTTCATTTATCGTTCCATAAAATTGACCATCTTCTGTAATTACAGGCATCGCAGTATAGCCATGGAACCTCATTTTCTCTAACGCTTGTCGAACACTTGCGGTATTTGTAATATATCCAATCAAGCCTTTAGGTTTTAATAAAAATGCAATACTTGTATAAGGTGCTTCATTTAAATGCTTTGAATTAATATTATTTAATGTTGTCATAATCCCATCCTTTTACACCCTTATTTTACCATGAGTTCCAAAGACGACCACCAAATCACATAACATTACACATTCCGTTTTAAAACCGCATCCATCCAATAAGGCGCATACGCTGATGTACATCCTTTAGCTACTTTCATATCTTTATAGACCGCAGATGCTTCACCAATCTCATAAGCTCTATCCACAAATTCAGAATAACCAAAGCCAATCTCACATAGAGCTCGATTCATCATCCATTGCGTTAAGGGATGCGCACGAACTAAATTCACTTCAATCTCATCCAATAAAGCCATGAGTTCAAGCTCTGATTTCTGCTTTCGCTTAATTGCATCCACAACAAAAGTCCAATAAGCACGCCCTAAATGATCTGCAGTCTCAAACTTCAAACGCTCAACCCACACATCTTTATCTTGTGAGAAAACAAGACATCGAAAAATAAGGTCCTCCTGAAGCGTCATAACCTGAATCTCATTGAGAAATTTAAATACGGTCACTTCATCCAGCTCATTGGGATCAAAAAGAAGTACCGCAAGCAATTGATAATCAATAATGTTAAGTTCCCATAAAGAGAAAGCTAATTGGTGGTCCTTCCCAATTTCTTTTGCCAATTTGCGCATAATTCCTAAAGGAACTCCCTCCGTTTTATCATTTGCACCTTGTTTCATCAAGGTCTTACGTCGACTCTCATTTTTAAAATCATCTAAATACAAAACAACGGATTCAACGGTCCACGTTTTCATATCATCACCTCTAGAATCTATTATAACGTCTAATTATTATTTTGACGCTTCTAACGACCCGAGACATTCTATTCTTGATTTATTTAATGAAAGTCGTATGCTTATTAAAAAGGAGTCTTTATGTCGAAAACAATGAAACACATTCTCGCTGTCATTATATCTCTAACAGTTCTCTTGGCTTACTTCTATATAAGCGCCCAAGCACCTGAGATTACACGTTATACTTCAAAGTATAATCCCGCCCTAAGCCAAGATGAAAATATGAATGCATGGCTTAGTGGCTACCTTCGTACTCATCAATCAAAACTCAACCAAAAAGCTCCCTTGATTGATTATAAAATCGAAGCTTTGAAATCGATAGATCCTGTAGCTGAAGAGCAAGGTTGGTGGATCTTCGATGTGAAACTTTCAACCGAAGCAACAAAACGACCGGATAAACTTTTTAAAACCTTGCCCTTACAAAATAACACTCACTACGAATACCACTTAATTCTATATATGAATTTGGAAAATGATGTACTGAGATATCATAACGATATGACTGAAAAAACCTATAAGGAAAAGCATTTCCCTACAACCCCGGATTACGAAACAGATCCTCAGGCATCTTTTTATGATGACCAGAATATGTTTTTGCGTATACGCGAAAATGAAGACAGTCCTTGGATTGAAACCCCGGTAGAATCAGACGACTTCACTACATCTTCGCAAGGTCATTTTCAAGAAGACAAGCGTATCTTCAGTTCAAAAAACCATCATGAAATTTTAAATAAGAAAGATGGCAAGGTTATCGTAACTGCAACAATGGATGGAGGCGCAAGCTGGTCCTCAACAACCATCTTTCATGAACCTCCATTATCAATTATTACTGCCGCTTATCTCGATTTCGTGAATGAGACAGGCATTCTTGCCTTGTCCAGTCATGTCGCATTAAACTCAGAAATTGTAAGTTATCATTATACTTTGGACAATGGTAAAACATGGACTTCACAACCCATCCCAAACTATACCAACAAGATAACTGATGCATCCCTAAGTGACCCTAAAACACTTTGGGTAACCCAACCCAATTCACCACACCTTTATCGAAGTAATGATTACGGTGAAACCTTTACTGAAGTTATCCTTCCAGCACAAACACTTAACGATACCGCTATCGGCTGGAATGATATTTTTATTCAAGCAACAGCACCCATACGCAAGAACAACGAATTATCGGTAAGACTTACCCAAAACAATGGCGACTACCGACAAAATGCTGATGCGGTCTTTATCAGTACCGATAATGGCGATACGTGGACCTTTAGTGAATACATCATTCCACCTAAAGTATTTTTCAAATAAAAAAACACCCAGTATTAAAATGAAACTGACCCAGTTCCGTGAGACTAAAGAAAAAAACCTCTTGTATGAGAATTATTGTAAAATAGTTCAATATAGGAGGTTTTTATATGGGAACACGAACTTTGCATAGCTATGAGACAAAGATGAAAGTTATAGAAATGAAATTGGCAGGATACTCAAGCAGGTTTATTCAGACTGAACTTGGAATAAAAAATGTAGCTCAAGTCAAAACATGGTGGAGATGGTATCGAAATGGTGAACACTATCGATTTTCTCAACCGGTAGGCAAGCAATATACTTTTGGAAAAGGGCCTGAAGGAGACACGGTCGAAGAAACACAAAGCCTTAGAATTAAATCTTTGGAGCAACAAATTGAACTATTAAAAAAGTATTTGGAAAGAGAAAGGATGTGGTTCCTGAAATAATCATCAAGCTCGTTGAAGAGTATCGCAACACTGTATCTATTAAAGATATCTTGAATCTTTTTGGGGTACCTAAGTCAACGTATTATCGTTGGACTAAAAAAGAGCAACTAGAGTCTAATAATTATTCTGTCAATGAAGCATTAGTAATTGAACTTTGTAAAGAAAATAAATTTCGCTACGGATATCGAAAAATAACTGCATTAATTCGAAAAGAAAGAATTATCAATAAGAACACTGTTCAAAAGATAATGCAGAAACATCAATGTCAATGCCGTGTTAAGGTCAAAAGGTATAGAAAAAACAAAAATCCGAAGATCATTATGCCCAATATCATTAATCGCGACTTTAAATCACTGCGTCCTCTAGAGAAATTGGTGACAGATATCACTTACATCCCTTATGGTCATAAGATGCTCTATTTATCTACGATCATGGATTTATATAATGGTGAGATTATTGCGTCTACACTGAGTGACAGACAAAACCTAGAATGTGTGGTTGATACATTAAATCAATTTCCGGATATCGTTCAGCCATGTATTCTTCATTCTGATCAAGGGAGTGTCTATACATCAAAAGAGTATCAACTTAGGGTGAAAAATAAAAGCATTACCATGAGTATGTCCCGTAAAGGTACGCCCGCTGATAATGCTCCTATCGAATCGTTTCATTCATCGCTAAAGTGTGAAACATTCGAATTAAACCCAGAACTAAAGGGTTCTACTAAAATTGTATCACAAACTGTGATAAACTATTTAAAATATTACAATGAAAATCGAATACAAGAAAAGCTAGGATATCAATCTCCCGTAAATTATCTATCGGTTGACCTCGTCCTAACTTGGTTTTTTCTTTAGTCCCACGGAACTAGGTCAGTTCCAATACCGGGTGTTTTTTTAAGCTATTATCCAAAAAATGTGAGGAGTAATCCTGCAGCAACTGCAGAACCGATGACACCTGCAACATTAGGACCCATTGCATGCATGAGTAAAAAGTTTGATGGATCTGCTTTTTGACCCTCAACTTGTACAACACGTGCAGCCATTGGAACTGCAGAAACCCCTGCAGCACCAATCATTGGGTTGATTTTATCTTTAATAAAGAGATTCATTATTTTAGCAACGATAACCCCTGATGCTGTTCCAACAGCAAAGGCTACAAGACCTAAAGCAATAATCCCTAAAGTTTGTGTATTAAGGAAGGTTTCAGCATTCGCTGTCGCACCAACTGTCATTCCTAAGAAAATTGTGATGGTATACATCAAAGGATTCTTAGCTGTTTCAACTAAATTGGGAACAACACCGACTTCTTTTATTAAGTTTCCAAACATCAACATCCCCACAAGAGGTGCAGCACTTGGAACGATGAGTGACACTAAGATCGTAACAACAATCGGGAAGAGAATTTTTTCTTTTTTAGACACTTCACGAAGTTGAACCATTTTAATTTCGCGCTCTTCTTTTGAAGTTAAAGCACGAATGATTGGCGGTTGTATGACGGGTACAAGCGCCATATAGGAGTAAGCAGCAACTGCAATAGGACCCAATAAATGTGGTGCCAATTGACTTGTTAAGTAAAGGGCTGTTGGTCCATCAGCACCTCCAATAATTCCAATACTGGATGCTTCCATCACATTAAATCCAAGTGCAATTGCACCTAAGAAAGCGAAGAAAATTCCAAACTGTGCCGCAGCACCCAGAATTAAACTTTTAGGGTTTGAAAGCAACGGACCAAAATCGGTAGCCGCCCCAACTCCCATAAAAATCAGTGGTGGGAAAAGACCAAGGTGAACCCCTTGATAAAGAAGGTTTAAAACACCACCTTCTTCCATAACCCCTGATAACGGTAAATTTGCAAGCAACATACCAAATGCAATTGGAATGAGTAAATAAGGCTCATATCCCTTTTTAATCGCAAGAAATAACAGTGTGCATGCGATAACAATCATCACAAATTGCCCTAAGGTCATAGCAGCAAAACCTGTTTGATTTAAGAAATCAAATAGAATATTTAACATATCTTAACCTCGGTAGGTCAACAAGTCTTGACCATTATCGACTACTTGTTTTTCGGAAACAAGCACTTGATCAATCACACCATCCTGATCGGCTACAATTTCATTTTCAAGTTTCATTGCTTCAATAACCATCACGGCTTGACCTTTTGAAACAGATTGTCCGGGTTTCACAAGAACACTAAGTACAGATCCTTGAATCGGTGCTTTTAATGCAGATCCAGAACCGCTTGATGAGACTGGTGTTGACACTGTTGGTTCAAAATCTCCAACTTTCTCAATTTCAACCTCATAAACTTTTCCATCTACAGATACTTTATATTTTTCCATTCATATCTCCCTTCTACTTAACTCTCTTAATTGATTTAATACGAATATTTTGAGACTCGTTTTCTTGAGCTAAACAGCTCACAACAAGTTTCGCAACAAGACGACGTTCTTCATCATTATCTTCAATTCTTTGTTCTGTTGGTGCTTCCGGTTTATCAAACTTCGACAACACCGCTGTAAATACTTGAAGTACAAGCGCCAAAAGTAAAAGAATAACAAACACAACAAGCATTGAAAATAAACTCACAGTTAATCCATCTAAAAATGTAAATGTTGGACTCATTTCACAGCTCCTCCATCAAACATCTTGAACTCAATGAATTCAGGACGAACTTTAGGTTCTTCACCTTCTAAAATAGCATTTTGAGGGAAGAGAATATAGGATAACACTTCTTCTTCTAAAGCTTCACGACCCAATTTTGATTCAAGTTCAATTTTACTTGCTTCATAAACACTTGGCATGGATTCAACAGGTTGTTTTTCAACACGTTTTTCATCTTTCAAGATAAGGTTAATAATCTCCTCGTTAACAGGACCTGGGAATGTGCCATAAAGACCCATAGCATAATCTTTAATTTCCTTAGGTACCATTTTATAACGGGTGCCTGTTAAGACATTCAAGACCGCTTGTGTTCCTACCATTTGTGACAGGGGTGTTACTAACGGTGGATAACCCAAATCTTCACGAACTTTTGGAATTTCTTTTAGAACTTCTTCGTAACGATCGGATGCACCTTGATCTTTTAACTGACTCATTAAATTACTGAGCATTCCACCAGGAACTTGATACGTTAAAATATTGGGATTAATCATTAATGCTTTCGCAGGATATTGACCACTTGCAATGTATTTCGTTGCAAGTTCATTTGCTTCTTCGTATGCGCCTTGTAAGGCAGTGTGTGTAAGTGTAGTTTCACGATTTGTGACATGTGCAGTTTCGAGCAGTGTTTCCAATGCAATATGGGATGTTCCATTTGAAAATGGTGAAATACAACCATCCACAATATCGACACCAGCTTTCATCGCTTGTTCAAAAACAAGACTTGAAAGACCTGTTGTTGCATGTGAATGAAGGTTAATTGGAACATCAAGTTCTTCTTTTAAACGCTTCACAAGTTCAAAGGTTACATCCGGTAATAAAATTCCCGCCATATCTTTGATACAAATCGAGTCCGATCCAGCTTCAACCAACTGTTTTGCATAAGTAACATAATAATCAATATTATGAACAGGACTTACCGTATAAGAAATTGCTCCTTGACAGTGTCCACCATGTTTCTTAATAAAATAGATTGCATTCTTTACATTTTCAATATCATTCAAAGCATCAAATACACGAATAATATCAATCCCATTTTCAAGACTTAGACGAATAAATCGTTCTAACGTATCGTTATCATAATGGTGATATCCTACAATGTTTTGACCTCGTAACAACATCGAAAAAGGTGTATTGGGTGCAACGCGTTTCATATCTCTTAAATTTTGCCATGGACTGCGCTTAAAGAAACGAAGTGCACCATCAAAGGTAGCACCGCCCCAAACTTCAATCGCATTCAGACCTACTTGGTCCATTTCCGCTAAAATTTTAAGGATGTCTTCATGTTCCATACGTGTTGCAAGTAACGACTGATTTCCATCACGTACCGTTACATCATTAATTTTAATTGTTTGCATAGATCTCCTTTCTGAACTATTGCATTACGGAATGAAAGAGAGACTTTGAAGTCTCTCTCTTTCCATCATTCATTACATAAAGATTGAGAATAATATGGATCCGATGATGAGCACGATCGCCCCACCAAGACGGGATGATAATTGTGCATAAGCCATCAGTCCCATACGGTCTCCAGCTCCAAGAACAGCAAGGTCTCCAGAACCACCACGGTTCGCCATACATAAACCAGCTGTAATCGCTGCATCGATTGGGTAGAATCCTACGAACCAACCAACAATAGCGGAACCAAGTGTTGCTCCTACAACAATTGCAAGGGCAAGAATAACGTTACTAAATGATAATGCACGAGCAAGTTCACCAAGGTCTAAATCAACACCAACTCCAACCATGATAATTAGTACAAGGTATTTTGAGAAGAATGATTGAAGACGTTTTGCACCTTCACGAATATTTTGAGGTACAACACCTGTTGCAGCTAGGATAACTACAAAGATAATCATGTAAGCAAGATTATGAATCTTAACACCAAAGATACTTGGTAAGATTAATTTACTCATTAAGAATCCAAAACCAAAGCAAGCAAGTCCTAATACAAGTCCAGCAGCAACATCTTGAAGTGTTGGATCATATTTTTCATCTTCTTTAACAAGTTCTTCAGATTCATTACGTAAGATTGTGCTCTTATTACCTGTTAAGTTCGGACGTAATTCACCAAGACGGTCAAGTAATGATGCCATCATGATTGCAAAGATATTTGCGACTGTAAGAATAATGATAGCGAATTGGTAGTAGTTTTCACTTGGAAGACCGGTAACATCCGCATACATTTGTGATAGTGGAACTGCTCCACCACCATTACCACCACCCATTACAGGTAGAACATAGTTTAAGATAATATCTTGTGGTGCTTTCCCGAAGAAAATTCCAACAACTGAAGCAAGTAAGAATGCTCCTAATAATCCACCAAGGATTGCAGGAATATATCCTACAAAGCTCTTAAGTAAAACTTTACGATCAAGTGATAAAACACTTCCGGTAATTAATACAATAATAAATAAGTTTAAGAAGTTTACTTTTTCTGTAAAGTTTCCAATTGATTCTACATATACTTCTGGAAGAATATTGAAGTATACCATTGCGGATGTTCCTAAGAACGCAAGAACAATTCCTCCCCCAACATATTTATTCCAAATTGGGATACGGTTTCCGATTTCATAAAGTGGAATACCTATTGTAAACATAACTAATAGTGTTGCAGGCATATCGGTTCCGAATGTTTCTGTAAAGATTCCGAGTGCACCGATTGCAAGGATTGCTAGCATAATTGGCCATTGAATCCCGTAAAACTTAAGTTGTTTTTTCTCTGACATAATGTCCCCCTAGATGTTTTTTACTTGACGAATCACGTCAATAAGTGTTCCATCGCGATATTCTACTAACGCTACGACTTTATCCTCAAACTCAATGTCTGCAGGTTCCCCTACAATGTCGTATGCAATATCACGTAATTCTTCAATTGTAACTAATGGTAAATCTGTTTTCTTAAGTGCTTCAAGAATATCAGGTCTTGCAGGATTCACCGCAACCCCATAATCAGTAACAAGAATATCAACACTTTCTCCAGGTGTTGTTACGGATGTTACGGATGTACGGACTGTTGCTAAACGACCACGAACTAATGGTGAAACAATAATACAGCACTTAGCACCTGCTGATGTATCAACATGGCCTCCCGGTGCTCCTTGAATGGTTCCATCTGAACCAACAACAACGTTAACGTTAAAATCAACATCGATTTCAAGTGCTCCAAGGATTACATAATCCAACTTATTAACATATGCACCCTTATTTAATGGGTTTGCATATTCAGAAGTTGAAATTTCAAAATGATTTGGTGTTTCATGCACTGATTCAACACTTGCGATATCAAAATCTTGTGTATCTGCAATCGCATGAATATAACCTTCTTTAAGCATATCAACCATGGGTTTAACGATACCACCTAAAGCAAAACTCATTTTAATATTTTGTTCTTCCATTGGTTGTTTCAAGAATTGTGTTACTGCTAAACTTGCACCACCAGCTCCAGTTTGGAAGGAGAAGCCGTCTTTAAACCATGGTGTGTTTACAACACATTTGGTTGCATATTCTGCAATCATTAATTCACGAGGATCTTGCGTCATACGAATTGCATTTCCTGCAATTTTTGACGAATCTCCAACTTTATCAACCTCAACAACATAATCAACATCAATTCCTTTAATTGAATATGGATTATTTGGGTAAGGAACAAGTGTATCTGTGATTACGACAACTTTATCAGCATAACGTGCATCAACATCAGAGTAGCTTAGAACACCACAATCTGCTTTTCCACCTTTACCCGAAGCATTTCCGTATACATCACTTGTTGGTGCTCCAATAAAGGCAACATCAATTTTAACTTGTCCAGTTTCAATAGCACGAACACGACCACCGTGTGAACGAATTAATGCTGGATTTTTAAGTTTTCCTGCAGAAATTGCATCCCCAATTTCATCACGAACACCTGAAGATGAAATGGTTGTAATCGTACCATCTTCAATTAACGGAACTATTGAAGCATGTGCTTTTCCTAAAGAGGATGCACAAAGATAGAGATCCTTAATTCCCATATCTTTAATCACTTCAAAGACCATTGCCGCAATGTAATCACCATTTCTAAAGTGGTGATGGAATGAAATACACATACCATCTTTAAGTCCCACTTTTTCAATGGCTTCACGAATTGAAGCTAAAACTTTTGAATCATGTGGGTTTACTTGAGCTTTAATTGTTGGTGCAGCTTTTGTATACTCATAATTATCACGATAATATTGTCCTTGGAAGGCTTCAACACCATCTACTAGAAATTCATCAGGAATTATACGATTTACTTTGTTTTTCATATTAAATCCCCCTTATATACGCCTGCTGCTTGAGCGAGTTCAAGGGTACGTTTTGCCCCTTCAACGTGGGCAACGTCAACCATTTGTCCATCAACAATAAGAACTCCAATACCTTTCGCAGCACTTTCCTTAACACCTTCTACGATATGTAGAGCATGTTCGATTTCTTTTTGAGTTGGTGTAAAGACTTTATGGATTGTCGCAATTTGTCTTGGTGAGATAATTGACTTCCCATCAAATCCCATGTCTTTAACCAATCGTGTTTCTTTTTCAAGACTTTCGAAATCATTAAGGTCTGTATGCACTGTATCAAATGCCATAATGCCTGCAGCACGTGCTGCAATCACAAGCATTGATCGAGCCATAAAGAGCTCTTCTCCCGTTTTAGTACGTGTTGCACGCATGGTACGTGTAAAGTCACCTGCACTTAATGCAACCCCCATCATACGTGGACTTGCTGTACAGATTTCATATGCGTTGATAACTCCAAGTGGTGATTCAATGGCTGCCATTAACATTGTTGATCCCACTTCACGACCGAATTCTTTTTCTGCTTCCGCCATTAAGCGTTCCACATCATAGATTTCTTCTTTAGTTTCGGTCATTGGTAAACGAATTCCTTCGCAACCGCCTGCAATCGCTGCACGAATATCTTCATGATAATACGTTGTTGTTGCGGGATTAATACGAACCCAACGTTCTACACTATGATAATCCACTGATTTTAACGTGTGGTAAAGTTGAACACGTGCTGAATCTTTTTCACTTTCTGAAACAGCATCTTCTAAGTCTAAAATGACACAATCTGGCTTGTAAACATAAACATCTTTCACAAGTGAAGCACGTTGTGCATTTAAGAACATCATCGTACGTCTAATTCTATTTTTCATAATTTAGACCCCCAAGGTAGGTTATCGACTGTATCGCTTGCACGAAGAACAGCAGTTTGTACGCGTGCTTTGATTGTACAATCTAAAGCACCTTGATCTTGAACGACAATTTTCGCATCTTTGACTTCTAATGTGTCTAAGACTTCATGAACCGTTTCAAGAATTTGAGCGCCATATTGTTTTATGACACTACTGTTTAATTCTACAGAGACTCCATCTGTAGAAGGTTCCACCATAACTTGTACATCACTTGATTCTAATGTACCTGCTATTGCGCTGTGTTTTATTTCCATTTCTTCTCCTTCCTCCTAAATCACAAACATCACACTTGTAACATAGGTTCCTGTACTTAATTAATACCATATGGCAAACGCTTACATCAAGGGTTAGGGTCCTTAAAGAACATTCAAAAAACACTTATGAAACAAAACTTTGGTATGCTATTATTGAATTGTGAAGAAAAGGAGATTATTATGATTAAAAAACTCTATATCAAATCAAATCCAAGCGTTAAGGAAAAATGGTTAAACCTCTTAATGCAAGAAGGCATTCGAGAGGAATCTACCTTAGATGAGACTTACGGATATTATAATGAAGAAGACGAACTGATTGCGACAGCATCACGATATCAAAATGTTATCAAGTGCGTCGCGGTAGATTCGACGTATCAAGGTGGATCACTCTTTAATGAAATCATTTCTCATGTCATGAATCAAAATGTACAAGAAGGGTTCTTTAAACATTATGTTTATACAAAACCAGGGTGCAAGAAAGGTTTTGAGTATCTCGGCTTTCATGAGATTGAATCTGTAGATCATACACTTGTTTTTATGGAGAAAGCCATCACAGGTTTTGATGCTTTTATTAAAAACCTCGAATCTTTAAATCAAAACGCGCCCAACACTGCCGCAATCGTCATGAATGCCAACCCATTCACCTTGGGTCATCAATTTCTGGTAGAAAAAGCGGCTTCCGAAAGCAAATACGTCTATGTTTTTGTATTGAGTGAAGAAATGAGTGCATTTAAAGCAGCACAACGTATTGAGCTTGTACGTCTAGGTACTGCACATCTTAAAAATGTGAAGGTCCTTCCAACTGAGAATTATATGGTTTCAAGCGCTACCTTCCCTTCTTACTTTTTAAAAGAAGATGATGATGTGACCTTTGTCCAAGCACGACTTGATGCCCGTGTATTTGCGCACCACATCGCTCCAGCCCTAAACATAACCAAACGTTATGTCGGTTCTGAGCCGTTTTCAAATGCCACAAACATCTATAATGAGGCCTTGCAGGAAGAATTTAAGGGAAAACTTGATTTAGAAATTGTCGATCGTATCGGAAATGAGGAAAGTATTATTTCCGCAACCAAGGTCCGTTCACTGCTCGCTGAAGAAAACCTTGATGCCGTGCGACACTTTGTCCCAGAAACAACCTTTGCGTTTTTTATCAGTGAAGAAGGCAAACAGGTAATCGCGGCATTAAAAGGAGCTTAATGTATGAATGAAGTAACTTTAGAAGCAATGCTTGATGCCCGTGAAAAACGTGTACAAACAATCGCTGACCTCAAAAAACAATTCCCTACCCAATCAATCATCAGTTTTAAACTGAATATTCCAGGTCCTACTAAATCAACGCCCAATTATCAGTGGGCATTCAAGCAAGGAATCTTTGAATTGGATCAATTCGCGAAATGTTATGACTGTCAACTTGAAAATCATACTGGTCCTGAAGCTTATTACATCAGCGATTTAAAAGCTGAAGCGGTGAAAGAAGCCATGGTCAACCTGGAGGATACACATCCGCTTGGTCGCCTTTTCGATCTTGATGTCGAGGGCATCAATCGTAAAGATCTGGGGATTGCACCGCGTAAATGTCTTATTTGTGATGATGATGCACATGGATGCAGCCGAAGTCGCAAGCATACCCTTGATACCGTAATCGATACAATCAATACCCTCATCGAAAACGTGAAATCGTCACAATAAACACTAAAAAAACACCCCATTGTAAACTCTTTGTTATTTCAAGTTTACAATGGGGTGTTTTTATGTTAATCTTCATTCGCAAAGGAGTATACTATGAAACCAAAAACCGTTCTCGATTTACTCATTGAACACGAAGATGCATTTATCAGCGGTGAACATATCGGCGACATCCTTCATATGACACGTGCCAATGTATGGAAAGAAGTCGATAAACTTCGTAAAAAGGGCTATACCATTTCATCCGTCCGAAACCGTGGTTACAAGTTAGTTCATAACGCAAACAATTTATCCCGTGCTGCAATCCGCAGTCATTTGCAATACGAATTGATTAAAGATGTTTACTGTTATGACAGCGTTCCTTCCACAAATTCTTCGGCTAAAGCGATGATTCCTGAAACCTTTACGAATCCCTTTTTGGTGGTAACCGATCATCAAAGTGAAGGACGTGGACGCAAAGGACGTTCGTTTTATTCACCAACAAAAAACGGTATCTACATGAGTCTCGCTTTTGTACCGACGCTTTCTCTAGAAGATACCCAGCTCATTACGATTATTGCTGCTTTGGCAGTGAAAGAAGCACTATACACTTTATACCAACTCGATGTCGATATAAAATGGCTTAACGACATCTACCTTGATGGCAAGAAACTTGCAGGCATCCTTACAGAAGGTGAGATTATTTTAGAAAGCAATCAATACCGTTATCTCATTTTGGGTATTGGACTCAATGTTTTCCATGATTCAAACCTTCCTCAAGAATTGAATGAGATTTATACATCACTCGATCAACATATCCAAACGGACATTGATCGCAATAAACTCATCGCAACCATCACAGACAGTTTCTTTAACCTCTATACAGATTTTCCGCATAATCGTAAAACCATCATTCACGATTATCGCTCATCATGCTTTATCATCAATCATTACATTTATATCAATCAAGACTTCTCACAACGGTTCTACGTAAAGGATATTGATGAAAAAGGTCAACTCATTGTTTGTGATGAAGACCAAAATATCCGTACATTAAACTCAGGAGAAGTAAGTATTCAAGGAGAAAAAAAATATGAACGTTAAAGATTTAGCCCTATCATCTCTATTTTCAGTATTTATCATTATTGGATCCATGATTAAAATTCCGGTTCCATTTGTACCCTTTACACTTCAGGTCTTAGCAATTTGCTTGAGTGCACTTTTATTAACTCGAAAACAAGCGGTAATGGCAGTATTAATATATATTATAATGGGACTTATTGGTTTACCTGTTTTTGCTGGTGGCATGTCAGGCCCAAATATCGTTATGTCACCAACATTTGGTTTTATCTTAGGATTTATTCCCATGGTTTATATTATTAACACCTTATATCATAAATTACCTAAAAACCGCCGTTTCCTTGCCTTTGTAGCCGGAGAAACCATCCTTTATACACTTGCCCTTCCAATTTTGTATTTTAATCTTAAAACCTATCACGGAATTGCATTACCCATTTCAAAATTATTTATTTCATACTGTTTCATGTTTATTCCTACAGATGTGTTATCTATGACTTTGAGTGCATTTATCGCATCACGAATGCCCGAACACATTAAAAATAAAAAGGATGCTTAATCAGCATCCTTTAATCGTTGATCACGATACATTTGAATAAAAATACTTAAAGCCAGTAAATCGGCAGTACCTCCAGGACTTAAATTACGTTCGATAAATTCGTAGTTCATCTGAATAAGATGTTCATCTAAATCTTGGTAAGGACTGTGTGCACGGGACTTCCCAAATTCAAGACCTTCAATCCCCCCACGTTTAAGCATATTCGTATCATTATTTGACTGCATTAAAGCAAGCAGTGCTTTCTTTCGGGCAACTACTTTATCGTTATCAGAATCTAACATTGGTAAGGCCACTTCAAAGACATGAGGAATCCCAGCTTCTACCTCACCACGTATTCCAGTAAACCCGTAGTCACAAAACATGCGCTCTCCATGGGTCTTATAAACTATAAGTGACTTAAGCTCCGCATCAACAAGTCCTGATGTCATGGCCTGAATCCCTTCCCTTAGCGTCTTTAAATCGGGCATGTCCATGAAAGCAATAGCAGCGATAACCACACCGTATAGAAAATTAGCACCTTTATGCGTATTAACATTTTCCGTCGCATGAAACATTGCCTTCTCATTTTCGATACCAACGTTTCGTATTACCTCAAAAAGTTCCGGTAATGTTCCACGATGATTGAGTCCAGCGTCAAAGTATGCTTCAAATCCAGGAACCAACGCAAAACAACTTTCTAAAAACATATTATAATCCATATCATCGTGTGATCCCGAATCCATAGGATCTACCAATCCAGGTTTCGGATATAAACTGACTTCTAAAATTAAAGACTTTAAAGCAAGTAATACAAGATCATTTTTTTTCATATTGTAATTGTCGGTCCATTTCTAAAAGAATAAAATCCCGAGATTCTAGAAGATGTTCCGTAATTACCATCTGAACTTGTTCGACATCATTATTTTTTAAACATCTGAAAATGAGTCGGTGTTCATGGAGTGCTTTAGCACGACGACTATCCGCTTTTAATGATATATCTCGGAATCGAATGATATAATCTCGAAGTCGATTCTGAATTGTTTCTAACCGCGGCATTTCCGCAAAACGATAAATCATCGTATTAAACTCTTTCGACATTGCAATGACTTTCTCAACATCCCCCACAGCTTGTGCCGCTTCTGTCTCCGTTAATAAGGTCTCCATAGCAGCTTCCCGTTCTGGTGTCATCAGTCGCATTGCATTTGTGGTTGCGAGAATGTCTAAAGCCGTTCGGATTTGGTAAATCTCATAGACATCCTCATGAGTAAATGTAGTAACAACAATGCCATAATTTGGCACATATTGAACAATCTCTTCGTTTTGAATTCGGTGTAACGCCTCTCGTATCGGCGTTCGACTCACATTTAGTGCTTGGGCATAATGCTTTTCATTGATACGTTCTCCCATTGGAATCACACCATGGATAATTGCGGATCGCAACCCTTCATAGATGATCTGATTCAAGGGAAGATTTTGATTCAAATCAATCATACTAATGACATCACTCATATAATCTCTCATCATTACCTCCTTCTGTTAAAAATACCTATTTAAGTTCATTATATGGAGAAAGAACTCAAATGTATACATTATAAACACTTAAAAAACACTATGAAAAAATTGTGCAATTTATGTTACTTATGACCTAAAAATAGATTCATTTTCATTATACCCTAAGATTTTAGGATGAAACGTGAAAAATTAGTATACATTTCATGATTTGTGGCTCATTTTGAGAGTAAGTACATGAAATTAAAACAAAAAGACACCCTAAAATGGGTGTCTTTTACTCTAATATAAAAATAACATAACTAACTACGTTTCAAGTAATACCCTAAAGTAATAAAAATACAGCCTAAAATAATGGATTGATTGCCAATACCGGTTTCCGGTAAGATGTTCGCATCAAATTCTAACTGCTCTGCTTCCTTTCCTGAATTTGCATTGAAACCTTTATCCTCATGATTTTCAAGATTAACATGATCAAAACTAATAATAAAACCATCATGCACTGCATCATTCAGAGATGAAACATCTTTAAACGTGTACGTGACGCGATCTCCGTTTCCATTTTTAATATTCATATCAAAACTAAATATATCATCTACAATTTTCAAATATTCCAAATGATCCGGTGTTGCGCGACTTGCCATTGTGTAAAAATCTCGCAATGCATCAATCTGTTCGGTACTCAATAAGTCTTTATATTCTTCTTTAATAATTAATTGTTCTCTTTCCTCAGATTGTGCTTCATCATAGAGAAAACTTTCAAATTCTGAGATTGTTATTGGGTAACCAGAATGAATCAACACATTTTTTTCTTGTTTTTGTGTATTCGCCTTAATTCCATTGATGTAAGTATCAATCGACTCTATATAAACATCATCCGATGTAAACAATCGAATATAAGCTCGATAATAATCACTCCCAAAATAGCCATGTCCCGCATAACGAATAAGAAGATACTCTCCTTCTTTTAAGTCAAAATCGGGATAGGGATTATTCGTGTTTTCCTCTAAAGGCAGTTCAATTCGTTTTGTCTTAAATAATTCTTGAGCTGATTTAAACTCATAGATACCTTTTCTTCCATCTCGTGTACTGAATTTCATACGATATTGAAGATTTTTTTCAAAATAAAGATTCAATTCATCCAGAGCCTTCGTCACATCTTGTCGAAGGATGCTGCATTCATCCGTGTCCTCTGTAAGCGATTCAACGACCTCACATGTGTCATCAAAAGTTTGCTTTGATTGATTGTATGATGCTTTTAAGGTTTTGTATTCTTCTCGCTGACTATCATTTAGAAGCGGCATAATATCTGTTTCAGTGATAAGAGAAACGGATGTTGTATCATCATCACCGTAAGCGATAGGCAGTGATACCGTATGATCATTAACTTCCAGTTCAAATTCAGAAAGCATGAGCGTATCATTTGCATCAGTCCGTAAATTGACAACCCATTCTCCCTCTCCCTCACTGCCGCCACCTGCCATAAGCTCTACAAGCGATGTTGATGAAGCTCGTACTGTTTGTGCAGGCATCAATCCAAAAATAAGTAAAGTAAGTAGGATAACTCTAAACCTTTTTTTCATATATACCTCCTTGTATCCTATCTAAAGCCTATCATTCCTAAACATCCTTTGGGGACACTTCATCAATTATTCATTTACGACTTAAAACCAACATTAATTCTCTAATAAGAAAGATTAAAAATAACCAAATGGTACGTACAACTTCATAAAAAAAGGTGCACATGCACCTTTAAATATTAATATCCTACTTTTTCAACACCATACAGTGCCTCTTCACTACTGAACCCTTCAAATTCAAGTTGTTCGATTAAACCATCGCGTGAAAAACTTGTGTAATTAAGATAATCCTGTGCTTTTTGAGCAGCTTGTAAATTCCAATTTGTATTTGTACTGTCAGCGGCACGTGTTGAATCGTCTTCACTAAAACCTTCAAACTCAAGTTGTTCGATCAGACCCGCACGTGAAAATGCACTATAGTTTAAATATTCCCTTGCTTTTCGATTCGCATTAATTTGAGACATCGAAAGCGCTGGTTTCTCAGATTTTTTATCTTGTGCTGCTTTCTCTTTTTTTTCTTGCTCTTTCTTATCAGCCTCTTCTTGAGCTTTTTTGATTTTTTCTTCCTCAACCTTTTTAGCCTCATCATTGAGCTCTTTTTGATGCGCTGTATATTCAAGATCATCACTAAATTCAGTATATCGGAAACCCAGTTGTGTCATTGCAGTCGTAGCATACTTCTTTGAAAATACATTATAAAACTGAATATGATCGGAGACTGCATCGCCATAGAAAATGGTACTATCATCAATTAAATCCGAACGATAATATACATCTTCAAGTTTAAAATCGTGATATCGATCACTTGATGTATTAATAACCTCTTTAAGATTCACTGAAGGCATTAAATCATTTGAAAGCTCACTGAGTGATTCCCCAATAAACCGACCGATTTCAGTGGCATCTTCTGTTTCTCTAATATCGTAATCTACCGTAAAATAGACTTCAGTCACATATTCATCAACCAAGCGAGCCATAATATTTACATCATGTTTAAGGTTTAGCGTATAAATATTTTCTCCGTAAATCTGAAATGATTCTTTGGATGATTTCATGCGTTCTTTTAGATTCTGTACAACATGTTGTTCCAATTCTAGAAGTGTTATACCCAAATTTTCATGATCCACTGTTATAGCTTTAAGTGGCACGGTTTTTGTTTGGCCACACCCAACAAGCATTAATAAAATCAAAAACACAATTCCAAATTTTTTCGACTGTTTCATAATTAGTTTTCTTTCCCCTTTGTACTTTTTCTGAAACATAAATTAAAAGACACCATAAAGTGTCTTTTAATTTATGAATTCTATTTTATATCTAGTTAACGCGGTTTGCAGTTGTGCCTGTTTCTAGAATTTCAAGTACAGACGTCAAGGCAAATTCCATAATATTACGCACAGATACATCAGTATAGTGTGCAATATGTGGTGTGAATAAGATTTTCTCGTGATTCAAAACTTCTAAGAATAGTTCATCTTCGATTGTTTGATTTGAGAAGTCTTTTGGAATAAAAGGACTTTCGTTTTCATATGTATCCAATGCAGCACCAGCAAGATGTCCTTGATTAAGCGCTTCAATCAATGCTTTTGTATCTACAACTGATCCACGTGCAGCATTAATGAAGTATGCATTTGGTTTAAATTTACGGAACATTTCCGCATTAAATTGATGATGGTTATCTTTTGTTGCGGGAACATGAAGACTTACAACATCTGACATTGAAACAAGTTCTTCTACAGAATCAACATAGGTAACATATTGTTTTGCTTCTTCATTTTGATATACATCAAATGCAAGCACTTTAGCACCAAAAGCACTGAATAATTCCGCAGACTTACGACCAATATGACCTGTACCAACTACCCCTACAGTCATTTCTTTTAAAAGACCTGCACGAATTTGTGGTTGCCAACGGAAATCATGTTGACGTGTTTTTTCTTCAATCACGCGGAGTTTACGAATTAAACTTAATGCAGATGTAACACTGAATTCAGCAATTGACTCTGGTGAGTAACTTGGTACGTTTGTAATGATTAATCCATTTTCCGTAGCTAAATCAAGATCATAGTAATCAAACCCAGCACTACGTTGTGCAATTTGTTTAATACCGTAACCCTTTAAGATTGAATACATTTCCGGCTCTAATTTTGTATTTTGACTAGTAGATAATCCATCAAAACCTTCAACCATATGGATGTTGTCCATTGATAATTGACCTTCAGCCATTGTAACTTCGACATTATTACGTTTAGCCCAATCAAGTGTCAGTTCGCGCTCTTCTTCACGAACATTAAATACGATAAATTTATACATAGTTTATGCTCCTTCTGTTAGTTATTTTCCTGAATTAAATGTAAAGATTTCATTTTTATAGAGATCCATTTTTGTAAAGATTGTATGTGTAACCATTGCAATCCCTAATGGAACAACTAAGTATTGAACAAGTAAGATAATAATTCGCACAACAGGTGTTGCAGTCATAAAGCTATAAGCATTAATTGGACCTGCAAGGCCTGTAATTCCAAAACCAGCTGATGCTGTTGTACCTTGAATTTGGAAAATGTAAGCAACAACGCCTGTTACTGCCGCATTAATTGCGATAGGTAAAGACATAATTGGATTTTTTAAGTAATTAGGCATCAACATTTTCGGACCTGCAAAAAATAATGCAAATGTTGTACCTTTGTTATTAACTTTAGATGAACCGTAAGCAAGTGTAAATACAGTAGCTGCAATCCCAACGTTTGCTGCTCCTGAACCAAGACCTGCAAGAGAAATTGCATATGCAATCGCAACAGTTGATAACGGTGTAACGATGATTAACGCAAAACATACAGCAATCAGAATCATCATTAAGAGCGGTTGTAACGTTGTAAAGTTTGCAATTAATGATCCTAATAAACCTGTGATCTTACCAACATAAGGTAATGTTAATAAACCGATAAATCCAGGAATAACACCTCCAATGATTGGTGTAATAACGATTGCAAGGTTCGGAATACGGTTGTTATACCAACGAATGATTAAGATTGCGACTGCAACAGTAAGCATTGTATTGATTAAATCCCCTGTACCTTTTAATACCCATGCACCTTCAACAAGACGTGCAGCACCACTACCAATAAATGCAGCTCCAATAACAGAAGCCATTTGAAGGCCATTTAATTTAAACTCAAGAGATGAGAACATCCCAACTAATACAGGCACTGTAAACTGAATTGCGAATACAATCCCCGCTAATGTTGCAAATACTGCAAAGTGGCTTCCTAAAGCCTTAAAAATTTCTCCAAATATTGCATTTGGAATCAAACCAACAACGATCCCCATCGCTGCTCCTTGTAAAATCTTATTCATAAAATCTTTGGAATTCATTTTCTCCATAATTTCCCCTTCTAAGTTGTGAATCAACTAACAACTAGTGTAAAGTGATATTATCATGCACTAAAATGACTGTCAATTGGCTCTCCACACATTCTTAATATTATATATTTTAATCAAAATTCGTCATTTTCAAGCAGATTGACGTAAAACCCACTCTTTAGTTAATCAAATGATTATATTTTTGATGATATGGTTAGATTCTTAAGATTTTAGAGCTTCACATCATGCACCACTTGTGAATTATTTCGTTTATTGTACAACTTTTATCGTTAAATCGTTAACTTTAGAATTGCTGTGGTTATAAAAAAAACTCGTAATTGGAATACGAGTTTTAAATATATTCATGAATGCATTCTAAGAATTGGGCACCATAAAGTTCAAGTTTTTTCTTCCCAACCCCTTTTACAGCTAAGAATTGTTCTGGATTTCGAGGCATTAAGCTACACATATCAATTAAAGAGACATCTGAAAAAATAATAAAGGGTGGTACACCTCGTTTATCCGCCAACTCTTTACGAATTGACTTAAGTGCTTGAAGAAGATCTGTATCTACTTCGTGAACTGTTGTTCGTGTTTCTGGCGTCTGCTTCTCTTTAGGTAGACGAATGCTTAAATCACTGCGATTGATAAGAAATGACTTCCCTTTTTCAGTAATTTTTAAAATATTGTATTGATCGGTAAGACGCTCAATATAATCAACATCAATTAAACCTTGAATAATAATCTCAATGCGTGACTTATCATATGAATTCATGATTCCATATGTACTGAGCTCATGAAAATCTAAATCTAAGATGCGTTGTGTTTTTGCGCCTCTTAAGACATCGATTACCAGACCTGTTCCATAACGCTCATGCATCCTTAAGATACACGACATGATTTTCTGTGCTTCCATGGTTACATTGACACTTTTGTAATGGTTTAAACAATTAAAGCACTGATTACATTGAGTTGGTGCTTTCTCATCAAAATAAGTCATTAATTTATACCGAAGGCATTGAGTTGTCTTACTGTAATCGACCATTTGAGATAAGCGATCATTGGCACGTTTTTTTACAACTGCAAGGTAATCTTGATCATCATGACTTTCATCAAGTTGTTCAATAAAAAATTGATTCGTACGAATATCTTTACCATTAAAAAGCAAGATACACGTTGCCACTTGGCCATCGCGACCAGCTCGACCTGCTTCTTGATAATACCCTTCCAATTCTTTAGGCATATTATGATGGATAACAAATCGAACATTGGACTTATCTATGCCCATCCCAAAGGCATTCGTTGCGACCATAACTTGGATATTCTCTTGGATGAATGCGTCTTGATTTACAATACGTTCCGATGCATTCATACCACCATGATATCCTGCCGAAGCGATGTGATGGCTTCGAAGTAGGTTTGTAATGGTCTCAACTTCATTACGAGTTTGACAATATACAATCCCTGAATCCTTTGTATTGAGACAATAATCTAAAATATAGTCTTTTTTATCGATATCTTTCAATTCGTTTGTTTGGAAAAACAAGTTGGGTCGATCAAACGATTGAATCGTTTCGAGTGGATTAATAAGTTTAAGATTTGTTTTAATTTCTTCGCGTACTCGTTCGGTTGCGGTAGCGGTAAAGGCCGTTACAACAGGACGTGGATGAACCATCTCTATAAATTTGGGTATGTCTAAGTATTGGGGTCTAAAATCATTACCCCACTGTGAAACACAATGCGCTTCATCAACCGAAACTTGAGAAATTGTGATCCCTTGAATCAACGTTTGAAATCGTTGCGTCAACAATTGTTCAGGAGCGACGTAAATTAATTTATAGTGGTTTTGAAGAGCACGCTCATAAACAAGTCTTTTCTGATTTTCATTTAATGAGCTATTGATGTATGCCGATGGAATCCCCATCAAGTTTAAAGCATTCACTTGATCTTTCATAAGTGAAATTAAGGGTGATACAACAACAGTAATCCCCTCCAACATTACTGCCGGAACTTGATAACATAAAGACTTACCACCACCAGTTGGCATTAACGCTAATACATCCTGACCGTTTAAAATTGTATTCACGATTTCTTCTTGACCACTACGAAATGCGTCAAATCCAAAATAATCTTGTAGCACTTGAAATGTATTCATGATGCCTCCTTATTATATTGTAAGTAAAAGATCAAGGTGTTCCTTCTCAAATGCATCCAAAATTGTACGCGCATCATCAGTGGTTTTTGTATCCATAAGTGCTGTACGCAAATCATTAGCTCCCTTAAATTCTCGAATATAAATCTTGAAGAAACGATGTAGTGGTTTTGATAAGCCGGGTTCTTGTGCAGAATACAAATCATATTGATCTAAATGATAGCGGAAAAGGTCAAGGAGTTCCTTTGCACTATGCTCTTGCGGTTCTTTTTCAAATGCGAATGGATTATGAAAAATACCACGACCGATCATGACACCATCAACACCATAAAGATCTGCAAGTTCTTTCCCCATTTTATAATCCATAATATCACCATTAATTGTGATTAAGGTATCCGGAGCAATTTCATCACGAAGTTTTAAGATTTCAGGTATTAACTCCCAATGTGCGTCAACCTTACTCATTTCCGTCTTCGTTCTAAGATGTATCGATAGATTAGAAATATCTTGACGTAGCACATGAGCAATCCATGATTTATATTCTTGAACATCACGATGTCCTAAACGCGTTTTGACACTCACAGGAAGACCACCTGCTTTAGCCGATTGTATAATTTCAGCGGCAACTTCGGGACGTAAAATTAGACCCGAGCCACGACCATGTTTAAAAACGTTCGGTGCAGGACACCCCATATTGATATCAATACCTTGAAACCCCATCTCAGCCAAGCCAATACTCATATCACGAAAATAGTCAGGATTATCACCCCAAATATGAGCAACAATCGGTTGTTCATCCTCTGTGAAGAGCAATCTTCCACGAAGACTCTCTCGTCCTTTCGCATGGAAATAACTCTCGCTATTTGTAAATTCTGTGAAATATACATCGGGTTGAGCTGCTTTCGCAACAACATGGCGAAATACCACATCCGTTACATCTTCCATCGGTGCTAGTATAAAAAAGGGCTTTGGTAGTGCCTTCCAAAAATTTTGTGTCATGATTCTTCCTCGCTTAATATCTTACTCTTTTTAATAGAGCCTTTGTGACTTATTGTCCCATTTTTCGTCTTTTTTTTCAATACATATAAAGTGTATAAGTATATCATTGTGTTAAATTCATACTCAGCTTCTCTAATTTATCTGTATTACATTTTCATGATACATTTGTCAATCAACAAAGAAAAACACTCCAAAACGAAGTGTTTTTGTTTGTCGATTATAACCAGACCCCATTCTCATTAAATCGGTACCATTTCCCCTGTATTTTGTGCCGTCCTGTTATCATAGCGCCTGAATCATTAAAGTAATACCATTGCTGGTTAACTTTCTTCCATCCCGTTGCCATCATTCCTGACGGTTCAAGAAAATACCACGTATTATTAATTTTTTTCCATCCTGTAGCCATCGCTCCTGAATTTTCAAGATAGTACCACTTATGATTCACTTTTTTCCAGCCTGTTGCCATCACACCTGAGTTTTCAAGATAGTACCACTTATTGTTTATCTTTTTCCATCCCGATGCCATAGCACCCGATTCCCCAAGGTAATACCACTTATTCGATACTTTTTTCCAACCTGTTGCCATAACACCACTGTTATCTAAGTAATACCACTGATTCTTAATCTTTTTCCAACCCATAACGACTAAACCGTCTTGTTCGGTAAAGTACCACTTTTTATTGACCTTATGCCAACCTAATTTCGTCCCATCTTCTACAGTTGCATAATAAAGTTTTTGATTTACATTGAAAAATCCAGTTAGTGGAAGTCCGTCTTGATTGAAGTAGTAATTCTTCTGATTGATTTTTTTCCATGTGTTTTTAATCAAAACTTTTGGTTTTTCTGGTAATACTGATTTGACAGGTGCTACTGGTTTAACAGGTGCTACTGGTTTAACAGGTGCTACTGGTTTAACAGGTGCTACTGGTTTAACAGGTGCTACTGGTTTAACAGGTGCACCTGGTTTTGCAGGCACATCTGGTTTTATATGTACAACTGGTTTTGCAGGTTCATCCGGTTTTTTAGTTTGGTTCTTATATTCCTGGATTGCGAGTTCAATGCGTTGAAGTCGTCTATCGGATACAAAAGACACACCCGAAATATCACCTTGAGGCCATGTTTTGAATATATCTTCTGCAAGGTGTTTTTGAACGGATGCAACATTAGGATAAAGCTTTGCTAAGCTTAAAGCTTTTCGTGCTGAATACTCTAACGAAACATAGTCCATGTGTTGCATTACTTTTTGTGAAATATATGATTCAACATCTTCAACACGTTTTTGCTTTTCCAATTCCTTCAACATTGCTTCTTTTGGTATACGCATTGATTGATATTGTTTCCAAAAAGGTTTATACCCTTGATAGAATGCAGTATCGGGTAACGGTTTAAGATCGTGATCCATTGCATCAATCATGGCGTATAAACGTTCGATTTTGGTTTTCGCATTCGCTTTCGCATTACCAAGGAGTGTTTCAGGAGCTTTTAAACGTGCCTTTTCATTCGCTTCTTGTGCTCGTTTGAAAACACTTTGCAGCATGTATTCATTTTTATCGTTGTATGCAGATTCCATCTCATCATCATAGTGATTTTTCTCACTTTGAGATAAAAATTTCATTTTGAAAAGTTCTTCACGAAGTTTTAAAAACACATCCGCCATTAAAGAATTCTTCTTATCAAGTGCTTGTAATTCCTCGCGATATTTCTCTAGTTCTTCAAGTGGTGCACTTTGAATTAAACTGATATAGTTTTCTTTAACGTTACTTGGAATAAAAAAGAACTTACCACGGATTTCCTCTGTAAGCGTCTCAATCGCTTTTAAACGATTTTCTCGAACTCTACGTTCTTCAAATGGTTTTTTCAGTTCCACAATCTTGGCCGCTTGCTGTTCTACCGGAAGTTTTTTAATCTGATTAATATAACGATTAACACGTTCTTCCGTCATCCCATCAAATGAGTATAAGTAAGCTTTAAACATTACTAATGCTCGTTCTGGTGTCAATTCAGAGTAGTATTTCAAATCTTGTTCTGCTTGTTTTAGTTCTTGAGCATTAATAAGTGTTGTCTTACTCATTAAAACCGTAAAACTAATACAAGAACATATCATAAACTTTAAAAATCGTGATATGTATTTTGATTTATGTGTCATGCCTTCCATCCCCTTTGTTCTATTTTGAAATATAATGTTGTTTTTTTGATATGTTTCTGAATTAAAAATAAAATAAAATCTCGGTCATGTAAAGATATTTTTTCGTTTTGAGCTGCTTTAAGGGCTCTATTAAGATTTCTTAAGATTTGTGAGTACATTCTAACGTTAATCTATACTTTTAATGAAATGCATTGTGTTATTAATGATACCGGTATCATTTTTAACGAGAAATGCTTGACAAGGCACTTTTTCTCATGTATTTTGATAATGTAAATGAATGTTCACATGTTACTATTTAATTAGGCAGGGTGATTACAAAACGTCGTTTTTGTAATTGTCCTGTCTTTTTTTATGGAAGGAGGAAAACGTTACCGTGAACATCAACCATAAGGAGGAAACAATGAAACACTTGAAGAAACAATTCGTAATCTTAGCTTTAAGTTTTGGATTAGCATTCACAGGTTTTGGTAATAAGATTTATGCGGACGAACCCGCCGAAGTCCCTTTAAGCATTCTTTCGATTGACGCAGGTCGAAAATACTTCTCTGAAGAACAATTAATGACCATTATTGATCAAGCACATCAAAATGGCTATACTGGGGTACAAATACTTCTTGGAAATGATGGCTTACGCTTTGTTTTGGACGATATGTCCATGAATGTACAGGGGAAAACATTTGAAAGCGATGCACTTAAGAAAGCCATCACAGTTGGTAATAAGAGTTATTATAATGATCCAAATGGTGATGTTTTAACTGAAGCAGAAATGACACGCATTCTAAATCACGCGAAAGCAATCGGAATTGACATTATTCCAGTCATTAACAGCCCCGGCCACATGGACGCAATCCTTGTAGCTATGGAAGAACTTGGACTAAGCAATGTCCGTTACCAAAACAATAACAAAACTTCAGAACGTACAGTTAATATTGAAAATAAAGAAGCAATCGCTTTTGTTCAAGCATTAACTAAGAAATATGTTGACTACTTTGGAAATGCGGGTGCATCCTCAATTTTCAACTTTGGTGCTGATGAATATGCAAATGATGTATTCACATCACCTGGTTGGGGTGAACTGCAAAAAAATGGACTTTATGGAGATTTTATTGCATACTCAAATACTTTAGCTCAAATCATTAAAGATGCAGGTATGAAACCCATGAGTTTTAACGATGGTATCTACTACAATAGTAAAGATCAATTCGGAACTTTTGATAAAGATATTATTATTTCATATTGGACTTCAGGTTGGTGGGGATTTAATGTCGCGAAACCAGACTACTTTGCATCAAAAGGACATCCAATTCTTAATACAAATGATGGATGGTACTGGGTATTAGGTCGAATCGATAAAGATGGTTACAACCTTAAAGATGCTCTGAAGCGAACACAAACCAACGATTTTAACGACTTAGCTGGGGGCAGTAAAATTCCATCGATTGGAAGCATGCAAGCGATTTGGGCGGATGATCCATCACAAGATCACGGTATGAATCATATTATCGAACTCATGGATGCGTTTGCTACGCGTCATGCAGATAAATTAGTGAAACCTGCAGATTATTCAGTACTCGATCACACTCTAACAGCAATCCCTAAAAATCTTGATCTTTATTCTGATGAGTCGGTAATGAAGCTTCAAAACCTTGTTGCATCAATTGTACGTTCATACCGAATCCCTGAGCAGAATAAAGTTGATGCAATTAATTCACAACTCGAAGATGCGATTAAAAATCTTGAACTAAAGATGGCAGATTATTCAAAACTAGAGGTCCTCAAAGAACGTGTTACGAAATTAAATGCTGATGACTACGAAAACTATGAAGTTATTACTGATGCATTAGCACTTATCGAAAATAATCGTAAAATCACACATCAAAGTGACGTGGATGAGTGGACTGAAACTCTAGAAAATGCACTTAAAGCGCTCATATTCAAAAACGATGAGCCAAATGTACCAAACCCTAAAGAAGATGACACAACAATCTTAGACACCAAAACAGAAAACAAACCCACAACGATGTCTAAAACACCTACCACACAGATAACTTCGACGACACAAACTATGAAACCAAAAGAAACAACACTTCCTATTACAGGAATCCAGTACGATTTAACCAATAAAATTTTGGGTAGCCTCATGTTATTCGGTGGCGCACTTGTATTAAAAAGAAAATCCTAATTAGTTCGTTCATGAAAAAAAGACACACGATATTGTGTGTTTTTTTCTTAATTTATCTATAAAACAATTGATCACAAATTATTTCGATTTTTTCTATGAAAATAAATTCCAGCACCTATAAGAATGTATCCACCGAGGTTTCTTGATTTACCGGTATTGTGTAAGATGTCCTTCGACTTTTTGTGTTTGTCTTCTTGGCTTACTTTTGGTACTACAGTTTTTTAGAAACAATCGCATATACAGGATCTTCTGGTTTTTATGGAATACTTAAATCCACTAGATCTTCTGGAACGACTGGGACATCCGCGTCGATTGGTGTAACAGGTATTATTGGCCTTTTAGAGGGATAAAAATGCGCTTCTGATTTACTCCAAAAATTATTGGTAATTACAGAACCTGCGAAGTGTCCTACATGACTATAAATATCCGACATGGGTGCTATGATGTGATACCAAAACTAAAAAATATTATAGTTTTGAAGTACTTGATCAAGTTCTCAAGTGTTTGTCAGATCGTCCGCATAAACGAATGGATTACTGAATGCAATCACCATCATAATACTTAATACGATACTACTAAAAATCGCTTCATTACAGCCTCCCACTATAGAAACATCAACGTTTTAATCTTAAAGAGTCTCGTCTCTATAGCCTAGTATCATCTCATAAAATCACATACTGTATAATATGTGTAAGAAATAGTTGACATAACTGTCACAATACGATTCAAACGGATATAGTGCCGTTAAGATGTACTTTTAATCATCATATATCTATATTCACTTAGGTTTCTAAAGAAATATTTCGGATAACATCCCAACTAATCACGTTATTTTCTACATAAAGATACATGTGATCTGAGTAGCCGGTAAATGAACCGGTAATGGTATCGATGAGATTATTGTTTTCATCACGTAGGTTTACTTGGATACTAATGCGACAGGATTTCGTAAAAGCATGTTGAAGCACCAAATCCATTTCCTCTTGGGTCATTTGTGGCAATTCAATATTTTTTTTCATTGCCTGAACCTGGCCTTCATTGATTGTTTTAGTAAGTTCTGATAAAGCAAAGGCCGTTCCCCATTTTAAACCGAAGCGACGATCATGGTAGTCATTATAATTTGTAAATGTTTTTCTTGTCCGCTTCCGTGTCATCTTCACTACCTCGACTTTCAATACCTTCCATGCCTCCAGCATGCCCACCTACTAAGGAGCTTCTCGCAATGGCACGCCCTCCTTGTGTCAAACTGCTTGCGTATACAAGTTTCGTAAATCCAAATTTGCTACGAACATCATCAACCACCTGATCGAGTTTTCGATCGCGATCTTTGATTTCTAGAGGTTCAAAAAGACTTAATTGATCTTGGGTAGGATTTTCCAGTTGAGTACAATTAATACCGAGATTTCGTACAACTTGCACGTCGTAATACTGATCAAAAATTTGAAGTAGCGCTTCCGCAATTCGGGCACTGTTGCTGGTTGCTTCGATTTTCACTTGTTTACTGAATCCGGTTTTACCGGTTTCATCAATATAGCTTAGCGAATAACCAATCCATAAGCCAATGCATTTTGTGTATTTGTTTTCCTTACGAAGTCGTGTCGCCACTTGGTCAGCCATTTCGCGAATCACAACAATAATCTCTTGTTTATTCGTATAATCACGGTTTAAAACTTGTGAGTTTCCAATCGATTTTGATTTTGGGATGTAGTGTTCTCCAAGAAAGGTACGATCAATGCCCCAAGCGTGTGCATACAGTTGCATGCCAATCACACCCATTTCTTTTTTGAGGTGATGATAGTTTGCGTGAGCGAGCTGTTCGATTGTATCGATTCCCATACGTTTAAGTCGAAGTGCCGTACGACTTCCGATTCCCCAAAAATCTGTAATCGTTTCAATCTTCCAAAGTTTCGATGCAACATCTTCATAACGCCATTCTGCTTTCATATCACGAGTATGCTTGGCTTCGTTGTCTAAAGCCAGCTTCGCAAGTAAAGGATTGTCACCAATACCCACTGTCGTATAAATTCCAGTATCCTTGTAAACATGGGTTTGAATGATTTTTGCAAGTTCATAAGCAGTTTTGCAGTTAAAATAGGATAACGAATCTGTCACATCTAGAAATGTTTCATCTACAGAATAAGTAGCAACATTTTGATCATCAACATAACATCTAAAAATTTCATTGATTTGACGATGAACGGTCATATACAGATTCATCCTAGGTGGAGCAATCACGAGATCTTCGGGATATGGAAACGGTAAATCACGTGCGCGACTTACATTGCTGATTCCAAATGCTTTCTTAGCCATAGGACTTGAGGCAAGAATCAAACCACTTCCTCGTTCACGTACACTATCACTGGGGTAACTCATCACAACTAACTTTGTTTTTAATGGATTTAAACCCCGAGCAACGGCTTCGCATGATGCATAAAAACTCTTACAATCAATGCATAATATATCCCGTGAAGGTTCTTTATCATAATCAAAGACCATATTCATACAAACCACCTCCTTACTGTAAGTATAGCGTGAATAAGCGACAGTTGGCGTCGTCTACTTTAAGTTTCTAAGTAAATGACATTGTCTGCTTGCGCAATCAAATCAGGATCATGTGTAACAATCACTAAGGTTTTCCCGAGTTTTTGTAATGTTTTTAACAGGTCAAATATTAGATATTTATTTGCCTCATCCAAACTTCCCGTGGGTTCATCTGCAAGAATCAAATCGCAAGGTTTAAGCAATAAGCGTGCTATCGCAATTCGTTGTTGTTCACCACCAGAACATTGGTAAACATATTGATCAAGAATATTGGGAAGTCCTACTTGTTTTAATGCATCAATCATAGCGTCTTTAGAATGTTTATACCCTTCCATTGCTATTTTCAAATTGTATTCAACGGTTTTCTCAGGAACCAGTGCGAAATTTTGAAATAAGTAACCGATGTGTTTCCGTAACATCGTGGAAGCACTTCGTGAGAATGGTTTAAGATTTCGTTGATCTAGAAGGGTTACATTACCCGAATCGGGTACATCCAAAAGTCCCATAATATTTAAAAGTGTGCTTTTTCCAGAACCTGAGGGTCCCGCAATAACGGTAAAACTGTTTTGATGAATCTCAAGAGAATAATCTTTGAGAATCACACGGTTTCCAAAAGTTTTCGTAATTTTATCGATTTGAATCATCCTAAATCTCCTTTCAATAAATACAACATAACTTCTTTTTCAAATTTTCGAATCTGATATATCATCCACATTAAATCTGTAATAAGCACTACAAGTGATAATACGCTGAGGCTATACAATGAAATTGCAGGATTCACTTCTGTAGCCGTAATACTACGATGAATAAGCGTGAAACCATACCCAAGCACTAATGACATCATGTTCCATAGCACAAGCTTACCATAGCGCTTTAAACGATATTTCCCCTGTAAATACTGTACGGATACTTCCATACCTTTTAAATCAATAAACATTTCAAATATTAACGTTGAAAATAAGATCATCAATGACACGGTTGCACCAAACATTGCATAAAATTTAAACTGTTGATGTTGATACAGGGTCATCGTAGTTTCATACGCATCTTCCAATTTTGTAACTTCTGGCATATCACTCCACATTGAAATTGCTTCAATCATCGCGTCAAACGATGCTTGATTGGATTTAGAAGTAAATACAGAACCATCCCCAATCCATTCCACAAACATTGAGTCGGGTGTAACCACAATTAGAATGGGCGCATTATCACGGATGCTTTTTTGAGTGTTATTGTAACTTATGGCTGCGACAGTAGGCGTTTTTCGAACCGGAATGGTATCCACTTTAAAGTGTGGAACGGCCATATCATCACTGCCTTCAGGTACAAGCAATGTGTTCGCTTCCAGTCTGCTTACATCAAGTTCATGACCATCACGGGTCATGATGGATTCATGCGTTAACGCATTTCGATTTGTAATGATATATCCAAGGTCATCATGACGATCTACCATTGCTTCATTGTTGATATATGATAAGCCATAGCGTTCCACCAATTCAAAAACTTTCACATTAAACAAATCTGTTTCAACCGAAGTCGTATCGTAACCATAATTAATTGAATTGATCATCATTCCTGATTGCAATTCAGGTTTTCTAGAAACAACGCTTTGATAACGACGAATGTTTTGATATGTATCATAGATTCCAACCAACGGAATGAGTAAGATGACGACCGCAACGATTTTAAAACTCGGAATGACAATCTGCATAATTTTAGATTTTGTGCGTTTCTTTAAAAATATACTTTTTACGGTAACGGTTTGAAATATGAAAAACAAAATGGTTGTAATGATGACAAACCCGATATAAATTGCGGTGAGAATAGCTAAATTCTGGAAATACCGTAAAGAAACAGTATTCATAAATCCCACGTTATAAATACTTAGTCCAATCAGTGTTCCCATAAACAAACCAATATAAGCCATCACGGGTTTCATAAAAATTCGCTTAAAAATAAGAAGCGACCGATTCCCATGAAGGTGACGAATGGTAATTTCACGATTTTGTTCCATGTTAATCATCATAAGAATGGTGAATAAGGTACCAATCGTTAGGATTAATAATGAGTTAGGAAACTCAAGTGGATTTGTAAAAGCATTCAGCTGCATGAGTTGATCAAGAATTTGTACTCCTGTATTATCAGTTGTAATAAGCATGCCACAATAAGCATTCGCACTGACATCTGAACAGGGAAAATATGGAAGCAAAAATTCATTGTAGTAATCAGTTTTAAATTGAGTTACCATTTCCGGTTGCACAAATACTTCCAGTCCGACAATTAAGTTTTCGGTCTTATTTTCTGTCTTATTCAAAAAGTGAAGCGGATAATAGTTTATCTCTGGATTGTATGAATCACTTTTAGGTGGTTTATCATTTCGATTAAACGGTAGTACGTATGCATACGCCTCGCTTTGAAGCGTACTGTTTGAAATAAATCGATATTCTTCTTGTGATTTAAAATTAAGATCATCAAGTCCTCTACTTAGTTTTAAATGATTCCATGCCACACTTTGATCAGTATAAACATAGAAATTATTGGTATAACGATCTTGAATGTTAACCAAGGCGTCGTAATCGTGATTTTGTAAGAACGTTATAAGCGCCTTAAGAAACGATGCTTGATCTCCTTGAAACCGTTCCATACTCAAACTCATCGTTACCGTTTGGATTGATTGGTTAAGTTGTTCTTGTTTATAGAGCGTTCTTTGACTTGCTTTATAACCGCGATCAAACTGTGTAAAAGTAATACTAAACAAAAGCAATGCCGTCAAAATTGTGAAAATCGAACCCAATTTCCGCATAGAATCCCCCCTTTATTTTGTGAAAAAACACAGGTTTAAGACACTGTGTTTTTTCATCTAAAAAATCCTTTTTAACGCTTATCGCGGATGAATCATCGATTCTGGTTTTAAAGCTTCATCCACTTCAGCTTCACTCATCAAACCTTGTTCAAGCACTAATGTCTTTAGTGATTTGTTTTCTTTTAGAGCTTGTTTCGTAATTTCAGATACTTTCTCATAGCCAAGATACTTAACGAGTGCTGTCGCCATCGCAAGAGAGTGTTCCACATAATCTTGAATGCGATGTTCATTGACCTTAATGTCTTGAATTGCGTGGATGCGTAAGGTTGCGCATGCATGCCGTAATATCTCAAGCGATTCAAACAGGTTATCGAATAGAACTGGTTCAAAAACATTCAATTCCATTTGTCCTGCTTCAGCCGCAAGAGTAACGGTTGCATCATTACCAATCACTTGAAAACATACTTGATTCACAACTTCGGGAATTACTGGATTAACTTTACCCGGCATTATTGAACTTCCCGGTTGTTTTTCTGGTAAAAATATCTCATTAAACCCTACCTTAGGTCCTGATGCCATCATACGGATATCATTACAAATTCGTGACAATCCCACTGCAAATGTTTTTAATGAACCATGGACATTCGCAAATCCATCCACATGTTTGGTTGCATCCACTAAATCTTCTGCACTCACAAAGGATTTACCCGTTATACGACTTAAATGCGTTACAGCATGTTCACGATATCCTTCTACTGAATTGATACCTGTACCCACCGCAGTAGCACCTAAATTAATAACTTGCATTTCACTGAGTGACTGTTTTAAACGTTGAATATCACGACGTACTACCGACTCATAACTATGGAAAACTTGACCCATTGATATGAGGACAGCATCTTGTAGATGGGTGCGTCCAACTTTGATGATGTTACTAAATTCAAGGGCTTTCGCATGAAATGTATCAGCAAGAAAGATCATTTCTTCGACGAGTAACAGTCCTAGATTTAAAACGGTTAGTTTTCCTGCCGTTGGAATGATATCGTTTGTGGATTGCGCCCGATTTACATGATCGTTTGGGTGAATGTAATCATAGACGCCAATGGGTCTATTTAATATTTGTGCTGCCCGATTTGCGATAATTTCGTTCACATTCATATTCATGGACGTTCCTGCACCACCTTGGATTGCATCAGTAATAAAGGCTTCTTTGTACTTACCACTGATAATCTCATCACACGCAAAAACAATCGCATCACAGCGGGGGCCATCCAATTCCCCAACCGATTTATTCGCAAGCGCACATGCTTTTTTTACCTGTGCTAATGCTAGGTACATCATATCATTAACGTGTCTTCCTGTAATCTGAAAATTTTGGAGTGCACGTACTGTTTGTGCACCATATAAAGCATCTTTTGGAACCTTAACACTTCCTAATGAATCATATTCAATCCGAACATTTTGGTTTTTCATACCGATCTCCATTTTGTATTTAAGTTTTAAGTGATTTAATCCGGTTGTATCATTTTTTGATAATCAAAGAATGCATCAAATTCATCGTCACCCATAGCACCCGACTCTACCACAACCGTTTTTATACTTTTTCCCTCTTGATGGGCTTGATTCACAATTTTCGCAGTGTGATCGTAACCGAACTTACGGTTTAAAAATGTTGCTGTCATCAGTGATTTGTGTAGGTTATCTGACATTTTTTCTTTATCAACCTCGATGCCTTGTAAACAACGAAGGTTAAAGGAATTAAGTGCATCTGAAAGTAAACATATTGATTGGGTAGTGTTATGAATAATTAACGGCATAAACGTATTCAACTGAAAATTACCCAAAGCCGCACCGACTGTGACCGCGGTTTGATTTCCCATAACTTGGGCACACACCATCATTAAAGCTTCACACTGAGTTGGATTTACCTTCCCAGGCATGATGGAACTACCGGCTTCATTTTCCGGCATAGAGATTTCTCCCAAACCACAACGTGGTCCACTAGCAAGAAAACGAATATCATTCGCCATTTTCAGACTATTTGAGGCAATGGCTGCAAGAGCACCCTGAAGGAAAACAAAACTATCTTTAGAACTGATCGCATGGAATTTATTGACAGAAGGTCTAAATGATTCGTGATACATTTGGTTAAGTTCATCACATATTGCTTGATCAAAACCTTCATAAGAATTTAAACCCGTACCTACCGCTGTTGCTCCCATTGCAAGTGGCTGTAAGGATTCAAGACACTGATTCAATTGGTCAAGACCCTCTTGGTACATATGTCGCCAAGCACCAAGCTCTTGGCCAAAAGTAATCGGTGTTGCATCTTGAAGATGTGTTCGACCGGTTTTCATCACAAGACCATATTGATCAATCAGTGCATCAAAGGTTTCAATCATGTCCTCCAAACTTAGCATGAGACTGTTTTTTACCAACAATACCGTACTGATATGCATTGCACTTGGAAAGATATCATTGGAACTTTGTCCCTGGTTCACATGATCATTGGGATGAACGTGATGTCCGTGAAATCGTGTATTCGCAAGATGAGCAATCACTTCATTCACATTCATATTTGTTTGGGTACCACTTCCAGTTTGCCAGATGGAAAGCGGAAATGCTTCCTTCAAGTCACCATCCAGAAGATAATCACACGCTTCCACAATCACTTTAGCGATATCCTCATCCATTTTATGATGAACGCGGTGTACTTTGGCTGATACTTTCTTTAATACAATTAAAGCTTCAATCAATGATTCAGGCATCGTTTCTTGACCAATCGGAAAATTTTGTAAGCTTCGTTGTGTATTAACACCCCACAACGCGCCTTCCGGAATATCAATCTTTCCAAACTTATCTTCAAATGTTGACATTTAGTCCTCCTTTACAACACCTGTTTCAAGCGCTTTTTGCGCTACTGCTTGAGATACTTCTTCCACAACACGAGGATCAAGGACACTTGGTATAATATACGTTTCCTTGAGTTCCTCTGTACAAATGAGTGATGCAATGGCTTCTGCAGCCGCAAGTTTCATGGGGGCATTAATTTCTGTAGCTCGAACCGACATTGCCCCTTTAAATATTCCTGGGAATGCAAGAACGTTATTGATTTGATTTGGATAATCCGATCGTCCTGTCCCTACAATACGAGCACCACCTTTTATTGCTTCATCATAAGGAATTTCTGGATTTGGGTTGGCAAGTGCAAACACAATCGCATCCTTACGCATTGATGCAATATCTTGTGATGTTAATAGGTTCGCAATCGACACACCAATAAAGATATCTGCATCAACCAAAAGGTCTTGCAGCGTTTTTGCTTCGTTATCTTCATTCAAATACTGATATAAAGCTGAAACAACTTCATCATCAGTATCTTGATGTGTTGGTGAAATAATGCCTTGACTGTTGACTGCATAGAGATGTCTTGCACCGTATGCATAAAGCATTTTGATAATAGCACTCCCTGCTGCACCCGTTCCTGAAATCACAATCTTTGTATCTTTTAAATCTTTCCCCACCAAACGACATGCATTAATAAGTCCCGCAAGAACAACAATCGCCGTACCGTGTTGATCATCATGGAATACGGGTATCGAGAGTGTTTTTTGAAGGGTTTCTTCAATGAGAACACATTCGGGTGCCCTAATATCTTCAAGATTTATTGCTCCAAAAGATGGTGCTACCATCTCACAAAATGAAATGATTGCTTCAGGAGTTTGCGCATTAATAACTAATGGAATCGCATTTAAACCCGAAAACGCCTTAAAAAGCATTGCTTTTCCTTCCATTACGGGAAGTCCTGCTTCTGCGCCAATATTTCCTAAACCGAGGACTGCAGAACCGTTACTAATCACAGCGACCGTATTGCCCTTCCATGTATAGTCATAGACTTTATTGAGATCTTCTTTTATTTGAAGACAAGGCTCTGCAACGCCTGGAGAATACAAAAGTCTAAGGTCCTCTTGTGATATTACAGGTTTTTTAATATTGACTTCAATTTTCCCTTGAAGTTTTCGATGTAATTCTAGTGATGAATCTTTTAATTGGCTCATACCATACTCCTTCTACTTTTTCTCTATTTTATCACTTTCACCAATTAAATAGGTTAAGGCTATGTGTAAATCAAAAAGAAAGCAATTCTGAACAACATGTTTATACAAAAAAAGCCCGCAGCAAAGGCTTACGAGCTTTTTCATTCTAAAAGTTTAAGATCTAATTACGATTTTTGATAACCATCAATGCCATGCCTGGGAAAACAAATATTGATCCGATATGATTATCTGAAATTCCGGTTTTCGCCAAAGTCTTTGGTTTGGGTTGGTGTTGAAAATGATTGGTGATATCAGCACTTCCCTTCCATCCATAGTTTAACAGAAGTCAGTTATCTATTTTTAAGGCGTTACTTACATGGGCGATGGCGTACAGATCTACAAACGAGAAGTAACATACCAAAGACAATTAAGTAATGTGAAACAGTATCACGTTCGCTAACGCCCGTCAACGGCAAGGTATTTGGTTCTACCTTATTATTTGTTGTCGTTTTGGATTTATTCGCAGATTTTGTTTCAGGTGGCATCACTGAGTGGGATTTATCTTCGTGTTGTTGTGGTCGATTTTGGGTATCTAAATCATGTTTTGGGGTGTTCTTTTCCTCTTCAGAAGTCTTTGACGTGATCACAATTGTTACTGGATGAGAAACCACATGTCCCGATTTAAAAACGACATTAAGATTGCGCTTGAGCGTACCTTCAACATCATAGTCGACAGGTACATCCAACGTCATTGTTTGAATCTCTGGATGATCATTTAAAAGTGACTCAAACAAATACGGATTTCCTAAAGATGTCGTAAATTCTTGAGGTAAATTTACTTTGGGCATTGGTTGCAGCGGAATAAGCGGGCTCGTTTCCACGATACGACCAATTTTCAAGCGACCCGTCATCATTTTTTCTCCATCACTCAAATCATTTTTTAAGAAACGAATCTCATGAACTAAATCAAGATCTTCAAGTGTAAATTCATGGTTTTCATTATTATATGTGATTTCATCCGAGAAAATATCAGGCTTAATTACGTCTCCATCAATCCACTTAAATGGATTCTTAAATGAGTACACACCTTCATGTTCTAAAAGATCAACTTCCGCAACTTGGTCAAATGCTTTCAAGTCCGTAACTGAACTTGGGATATGACTCAAATCAGAGATTCTATTTTTGGAAAGATCAAGTTCTTTCAGTTGCGGTAACGTTTTCAATGAATCTACATTTTTCAATTCATTATTTTTGAAATTCGCAAAGACAAGACGGTTTAGTTGGTCTACATCTGGCAATGATTCAAGCCCCAACGAATCAAGCGTCAAATATTGGAGTTGGGGATGATTAAGACTCAACGTCCTTGGATTAATCCGTTCATCCCGAACGATAAGACGTTCAAGTTCCTGGTAACCACTCAGAAAGTTCGCATCTTCCATTCCGGTATTTACCATCGATAAATCATGGATTGTGTTGGGCAAACGCTCTGGATTAACGACATTAATATTTTGAAATCCAAGTTGAGTAAGATGAATATTTTTCAGAACATCCGCATCAAATTGGGTATCATTTTTCTTGAACTGAGTAATCAAGAGACTCTTTAATTCATTTAAGTGCTTTAGTGGGGTATAGTCCTGCACTCCTGAATTCATAATCATCAGTTTCTTTAAGTTTGGAATGTATTCAAATTCATCTAGACTTTTGGTATTGCGAACTGGAAATCGATTTAAATCCTCTATTCCCTTTAAAGACTCTAAATCAAAGGCATTTTCTTTTGATTTCAATGCCCGTTGGACGGCATTTCGAATCCCTTCATCCCCGAGGGTAATGGATGTAGCATGTACAGGTATTTGAAACCAAAACATGAATGCACACAGTAAAACAACAATTTTTTTCTTCACGGTATCCTATCTCCTTTATTCTAAATGCAAAGCATTCGCATTTAGAATATTCGAATTTCGCTACGAAGTCAATAATTTTTATTAGAATCTACACAAATTTTATTATAATTTTCTTTTTCATATTCTTCACGTAAACTCAATTTTCGTTTGTATCTACAAAAAAAACGAGAACACGATCGTTCTCGTTAAAGATACTTTATTTCAAAATATCGAAATCTTGGCCATAGTAAGCATCACGTCCATGTTTTCGTTCATAATGTTTTTTTAGAATATAGTCCGGTAAATGCGATGCATCTTTTACTATCGTTTCTGTTTGGCAAGCCATAGTACAGATAATTTCTAAAATATGACTATTCATAACTGCTTCTTTAGCACTTGTACCCCAAGTAAAAGGTCCGTGACCATTAACAAGAATACCAGGTATCGCCATTTCATCTAAATGGCGCTCTCTAAATGTCTCCACAATTACGGTACCCGTATTTTTTTCATAATCTGTCGCCACTTCATTTTCCGTTAAAAACCGCGTATTTGGAATATCGCCATTAAACGTATCCGCGTGAGTTGTACCATAAGTTGGCAAATCACGCCCAGATTGGGACCAACTAACAGCATGAACACTATGTGTATGAACCACGGAAGATATGGAATGAAAATGTCGATACAATTCGAGATGTGTCTTTAAATCCGAAGACGGTTTGAGCTGACCTGACTCCAATGAATTTCCTTCAAGATCTGTAACAACCATATCTTCACGACTCATTTTGTGATAATCAACGCCGCTTGGCTTAATAACCACATACCCCTCAGTGCGATTCAAAACACTAACATTACCCCATGTTAATGTTACAAGGCCTTGTTCAATCAAATTTCGGTTAGCTTCAAAGACTTCTTCTTTAATTTTGTTTAAAGTTTCACGATTCAAGGACATATCCTGCCTCCTTAAGTATTGGTTTAATGTATAACAATGCTTCTGTTATCGAACGAACGGGATTCTGATCAGACTCACTCCACATTTCTAAAACAAAACTTCCTCGATATCCTATTCGAAACAAAGTTTTAAAATTAGCTAGAAAATTAACATCTCCTTCACCAAAACGTACATTTTTAAAGACACCGGTTGTTTGTGGAGAAACTTTAACAACATCTTTAATATGGATTGCTGCAATAGCCGCAATATTTTGTTCCAATTCCTGACCAACATCATTCCCGGGCCAAGCCGAAAGATTCCCAATATCAGGATAAACTTGTAGCCAAGGAGATGGTATTTGTGATTTGATGGCATTATACTTTGTAATTGAATTGATAAAAGGATCATCCATAATTTCGATTGCTAACATCACTTGTTTGGAAGCGGCAATTTCGACACATTTTTTTAAGTTACTTATAAAGTATTCTCGTGTTAGTTCAGACTTCTCTTCATAGTAAACATCATAACCAGCAAGTTGAATTGTACGAATTCCTAACATAGATGCTATTTTAACGGCTTTCTTCAGAATAATGAGCGCATGATGTCGTGTATTAGCATCCAAAGAACCTAAGGGATAGCGACGGTGTGCACTTAAACAAAGCGACTGAATCCGTATATCTGTTTTATCCATAGCATCAGAAATCTCCCTAAGTGTTTTCATATCCCAATCCAAACGATCTAAGCGCGCGTCTGATTCATCAATAGAAAGTTCTATATAAGAAAATCCTAGTTTTTTTGCAAGTTCGAATTTTTCGACCCAAGAAAGATTAGGGGGCAGTGCTTTTTCATAAACTCCAAGTGCAGTCATCATGAATCACACCATAGTTCACTAATTTTATTTTGAAATGCTTGCGCACGAGTTCCAGGAGATTCGGATTCTGTAATACTGCGCCCTACAATAAAAGTACCAATGTTCATTCCTTTGAATAGTTTCAAGGTCTCTAAATTGAGCCCTCCTGTCACCGAAATCTCAAATCCCATCTCGATTAATTTTTGGATTCTTTTCAAATCAGATGGTTCCCAGGATGTTCCTGAAAAAAGCGCATCACGACTTTGATGATAAATTAGATGTTTTACACCACATTGTCTCCAATTTACCGCCTGTTCCATGGTCCAGTCACCATATAATTCAATTTGAACTTCATCAATCTCCCTAAGTGCTGCTTTAATGGTTGGAAGCGTTGCTGAGCAGATACATGTCATCCAAGTAGCACCATTATCTTTGCAATTTTTGGCCACAGTACCGCCAGCATCTGCACACTTGGTATCCGCAACAATGATTTTGTCAGGAAACAATTTTCGTAGTATACGCGTCGCTTGCATTCCCGTCTGAAGTAGCATAATTGTACCTGCTTCCACAATGTCTACAGCACACCCTACTGCGACTGCAGCAGCAATTCCATCTTCAAGATTTGAATAATCCAAAGCCACTTGTAATCGCGGTCTATTCATTACAATTGTTCTCCTTCCCACTTAGATATGACGCCAACGCTGATGTCACTTCTGAAATAGACATCACATTTTTAATGCCAAAAACTTTAACATTGTGCTGATCTTGAGCACGATCGAACATCGAAACGAAATTCAATGGAGTAAAAACGACATCATAATTTTTTGCTGTGTTCTTACCTTCTGAGACCGCTGCTTGATGAATCAATGTGATTGGTTTATTTAAATCTTTCATCGCCTTCTCCACAGTCTTCTTCAGCATTAAACTTGTACCTGATCCATTACCACAGGCAACCAAAATTCTCATGATGGCACCCCCTCTTTTTTAAATTTTTGTTTATAACCTTCATAATCTTCCGTTATTAAGAAGTATGCATGAGGATTTCTTCGATATTGAAGCTGAGGAATCAGAACTAAAATAAAAATTACGACAAGAATTCCTAGATATCCCAGTGTTTTCATGATTATCGTAAATCCTGGCCATACAGTGGCCCAGTCAAACATACCTAGATAACCACCATATTGAGAAAGACCAATCCAAGAAGCAAAAAGTGCTGATCCTAAAACTTGAATCATTCCCGAAATAAATGGGAAAATTACAGCCGGTTTAATGCCACCTCGATGATTTGCATATGTTGCAATGACAGCATTATCAAAAAACATCGGAATAAATCCCGCAATGACAATCGTCGGTGCTTTTAGGACAATAAGTAGTATAATCATTAAAAACTGCCCCAATGCACCAAATAGAAATCCGAGTGTTACTGCATTTGGTGATCCAAATGCGAAATTAGCAGCAACATCAATCCCTGGTACTGCACCGGGTAAAAGTTTATTTGCAATCCCTTGGAAAGACTCTGTTAACTCAGCAACAAAAGTTCGTACGCCTAACTGTAAAATTGCAAGATAAACCGTAAAATGTAAGGCAGATTCGAGAATATAGAAAAAAAAGTTTTTATCAGCAGTAATAAATTCATTCTCGACTAAGTAAGGTTTCCCAAGAATCAATAAAATCGAACCAAAAAACATAAGCATAAGAAGTGATGTGGCTACCATGTTATCATTAAAAATTGACATAAATCCAGGTAACTTTATATCTTCAATACGCTTTAACGATTTCGAATTATCTTTAGGTTTAAAATATTCTGAGAGTTTCGAAAAAATAGCGACACCAAACATTTGTTGGTGAGCAATAGCAAATCCGGCTCCCTCTGTAAGTTCTTGCGCATAATCAACAGTTAAATTTGAACCCACAGCCCAATACAATCCCAAGATAATCGACATCACAACCAGTACTTCAACGCGTCCTAAAAATGGATAACAAAAGAGAATAATCCAAAATGCGGTAGAAGCCTGCTGAACTTGCACATTTCCAGTCGTAAAGACTGCGCGCATTTTTGTATACTTTTTCAATCGAACAAGAATAATATTTACAATAAATGCTATCAGAAGAAGCAACATTACATCACTAAAATGACGTCCAAATGTTGGTTCAACACCCGCAGTAATTGCATTTTGACCAAAATAAGGATCAATAACCATCGCATCTAAATTAAAGCGATCTTTTAATCCGACCAAAATTGGACGAAAGTTTTTAATTAATCCCCCCGACCCTACAGCAAGAATAAAATATCCAACTGTTGCTTTTAAGAATCCAGAGATACTCTCATAGAGTGGACGCTCAAGTAAAATATACCCAATCAAGACAATAAATCCGATTAAAAATGCAGGTTGTGTAAGAATATTTTGTGCAAAAAAAGACCAAACATTCATTGCAAAATCTAACATAATAATGTACCCTCCCCTTTTAAAGTAATTTTTCAAAATCCATCATGTTATCTGTTTTCATTAGCGTTTCAATTACGGATTCATCACTCAATAATTCCATCAAATTTACAATATTATTTAAATGCTCTGTTGCGTCTTTTGCTGAAACTGTAAAAAATAAATTTGCTTCTTTAACATGATTGCTTTCTGGAAATTGTATTGGCTCTTTAAACTTTGTAAAGGCGATGCCACTTTTTTTGATTTTGAACTCAACTGGCGATGCGTGTGGCATCGCCACATGGGGCAAAATTACGATATAAGGTCCATATTTTTCAACACAATCAATAATGCCCTCAACATAGTCTTCACCAATATAATCATGTTCAAGTAATTTATGACAACTTAATCGAATCGCTTCTTTCCAATCACACTCAGTTCTATCAATAAATTGCACTAAATCATTTTCTTTAAAGTACTTTAACATAAACCAGTCCGACTCCTAAAGAAACGACGGATAAGGAACATCTGTATCATTTTCGAAATGATCATGGAATCCTCGATCAAACATAAAAGCGATATGATTTGTATCTTGTGGATAACAATATTCACCTCCTACTTGCCAAATAAACGGTTTAAAATGGTATTTTAATCGATCTTTCTTAAAATTCCATAACGTTACGATTTCATGCGGATCTGCCCAGAAATTTGTCCAAATATCATAGTGGAGAGGAATAATAACTTTTGTTCGAAGCGCTTCTGCCATGCGTAATACATCTGAAGAAGTTAATTTATCATGGATTCCTACCGGGTTTTCGCCAAAATTTGCTAATGCGACATCAATCTTGTGTTCTTTCCCATGTTTCGCATATAGAACAGAATAATGAGAATCTGCACCATGATAGATGTTACCACCTGATGTTTTCATTAAAATATTTACAGCAATATCGTCCATATCTTGTGGAAGTGTTCCAGCTAGAATTTCATCGGGATTCTCTACCGTAATTAAGGCAGTATTATCAAATGAGTCTAGAAATTCAAGTTCGACGCTACCAACTTCTAAAACATCATTCGGTCTCACAATACGAGTACGTGCCTTCGGAATCCCCCATTTAATCCATGTTTCCACAACTTTTTTAGGGCCAATAAAAAGGGCATTAGGACAGTTTTCAGCTACAACTGCTGCTGTTACTAAATCAAGATGATCTGAGTGAATATGGGAAACAACAAGTGCATCGACCCCCTGAATTTCAAATGGATCAATAACAAATGGAACATTTCTACGATTTGGCTGTATTGCCTTTACGCCTGCCATACGCATCATTTGATGACCTTTCTTCATCATGCCATTCCCGTGTGTTCGCTTTCCTGTCCCAGACCACATATCAACTAAAATGTTCGTATTTTCATGTGTTTTCAACCAAATACCAGTACATCCTAACCACCACATTGAAAAAGATTTTTCTGGAACTTCCGTCTCTGCAATCTCTTCATTAAGCCATGTTCCCCACTCTGGAAATGTAGCTTGAAGCCATTTCTCTTTTGTAACATCATGAATACCATTCATATACATATCGTCTCCTTCTGTTTTTTACAGTATCATCATACTCCTGCGAGAAAGCGCTTACCAGTCCATTATATGTTCATTTTATGTAATTATATGTTCGTACCAACATTAACAACAAAAAATATAGTATTTATGTTATCATATGAACATAGGAGGTGCTTTATGTATAAAAAAAGTACTCAGGATGAACTTAAAACTCGAAGAACCACAATCTTAAATCTTTTAGCTGAAAATAAATCAAGAATGCTGACTACAGATATAGCTGATTATTTGGGAGTTTCGGAAATGACTGTAAGACGTGATCTTCAAACACTTGAGCAAACCAATCTTGTAACACGATTTCACGGTGGTGTTCGCTTGAATGAACTTCCTAACCATAAAAACACAGCTCACTGTGACATATATCTTGAAGGACTTAAAACATCCTTAGCACAACGAGCTGCAACCTACATACCTTCCGGATCAACGATATTTCTCAATTCCAGTTCTACTGCAGCTTCAGTTCTTTCCTATGTCTGCCAGGACAATCTTACATTAATAAGCAATAATTTACGATTGGCTACAATGAACCTACACTCGGGGATCACTGTAATCTTGACCGGCGGAGAGATTCGTTCTCATAAAGAGGCACTCGTTGGTGATATTGCATTGCGAGCACTTGAAAAAGTCCAAGCAAATATTGCGATTATGGGATGCTCTGGAATCAGTGCACAACATGGAATATCAACAAACAATATTCATGAAGCAAATGTTAACGCACGAATGATTCAGAATGCACACGACTTGGTTATTGTCGTTGCAGACCATCGTAAGGTGGGCAATGATACTAACTTTAATGTGACAGACCTCTCCCATGTCGATATCTTAATTACAGATACATACGCTGATACCCAAAGCATTCGGGAAATTGAAGAGCTTGGAGTTCAAGTACTTCAAGTTTCCTCGGATTAAATCTACTCGAAAATCTGAGTATTTTTCAAATTGGGGTTACTACTTTTGTATCTTTATAAGTATAAAAAAACCTTGATTCGAGAATCATTGGGAACTGACCTAGTTCCGTGGGAGATGATTCATTGAATTGAGGCTTTTTTATCTTTTCATAATTGAAATCTTATACGTGTTTTTAAACTTACTAATAATACTAGTTCGTATTACGCTTTGCTTTCATCGCTTCTAAAACAAGTAACAAGGCACCAACGCCAATGACCCCATCACCGAAGTAGGTATTTGAAATCCCCGTATTAGTAGGAATTGGATCTTGAGTTTTAGGCTTCTCATGAATTATCGGTGCGTTATCATCAATAACACGAACTGTAATCTCTGCATAAGTGTTCTTTTCATCACTACGTGACATAGATTTTAGGCTATACATAATCGTGTATTCGCCTGCATGTTGTGTGTCTACATAAGCTTTGACGTCAATGGTATCCAGTGAAGACTCGACAAAATTCCAGTCTTGGTCCTTTGCGGACATTAACTTATCTTTAGCATTCCACGTATCACTCACATGAATCGTCGAGTCTTTTACGTTAATACGCGTTAAGTCTTCTTTGACCACAATCGTGGCGCTTGCGGAAGTGGATTCATATCGATAGTTAATTAAATACGTACTCGGATTAGTCGTATCAACAACCCCATCAACAATAATGTCATCAAAAGCAGTAATTGAACTTAACGGATTGTTTCCAATTTATAAGAAATCAATGGCATCAAAATGAGCAAGTGCACTGATGTCTTCGATTACATTGACACTTAAAGTAATGATTTCCATTACAGTTTGTATCATTTAATTTAAATATGAAATATCACTAATTTTAATTTTTTGCTGTGCCAAGCGTTCTTAAATGAGCAAGGCTTGAAACAATGTACAATTCCAGTTTAAACTTCTCTTATTTATTCAACAATCCGAGCATTATATCTCCCCCTACCCTTACCAAATACATTAATTATTTAATGTAGAATATTAAACTGATAATAGTGTGTGATTTAACATCACACCACGTAAATACATTTTCCAATGCTATTTGTAGCGTTATTTTGTAATAGTTTCAATCTCTACGGTATTCAATCTATTTCCAAAACCGCGATACTTTTGATACAAATAAGTGTAAGGACAAATAAAAAACTCACAAGTCTGTGAGTTTTTTATTTCGTTCTGCTTAAGATATGCTCATCGTGTTCGTTTGATAATTAGAGCATGTTTAAAATCCATACCGAGATCTTCAACATATAAACTTAATAATTTTTGGTAATCTGATGCACCCCAATCAAATCCACATGTGAAGCTACACGCTCTTCCATAAACTTAAACAATCCTTGTCCAACCTTTTGATTTCGATAGGGTTTCGAGACAAACAATTCATCCAGTTCGAAAGCCTGCTCACCAACTTGGTCGTAGGATGTCGCTTGTGATAATGTCTTAATTGTTCCTAATGCATAACCAATTATCTTTGTTTCATCCGTAGCCAAAAACAATTCTTTATCCTTATAATAATCTTTCGTATTGGCACTGTAAGCCGTACTGCATTGTTCCTGATCCCACTCTATGGATAGATTAATGAGTGCTTCAAGTTCAAATTCATTGAGCGTTTCAAAATTAACATATCGGTATATAATCACAGCATCTACCTCCTAATTTTCAGTTATAGAAATATTAAAATCTAAATTTACTGATCAAAACCATAATATACACCCAAGAGCGATCTCAAGGTTTCCAACTCATCAAAACTCGATAATTTTGTATGATACATCTTATTGTCTACATCCATCAAATTATAGTTTGGTGAGAGTTCAACGACAACATCATCTCCATCATAAAAAGTAACCGTTATCGGCATTCCATAAATCACAAAAAAACGATGTCGACGTTCGAGTTTTATTTTGGAAGTAAGTTCAATTACTTTTTGAAAGTTAGGATCAGATTTTTTAATCTCAACAACATCATCAAAGTATCGTGTACTGATCCGTGTAATATTTTGTGTCTCGAGTTGATCAATTTTACGTTGACTTAAAAAACGATCACCCACTAGAGCAATAATCGTTACGATGATTCCTACCCCAAAAATCTTTATAAGTTTTTTCATGTTCTCCCCACTCCCATTATCCATCAATATCGATTCATACGACATTAATTTATTCGAATTGAAAGTTTCGCTTCAAGTCAAGAGGTTAATTATCTTAAACCTCATGACACTCCCCGACTCACATCGATTATCCGATGGATATGATTAAATCATTATCTTCTTAAACTCATCATATCATACCAAACCAAAATAATCCGACCATTATCCATCGAATCTAAAGAATAAAAAAAGATTTCAAAATGAAATCCTTTTAGTCTTCTAAAATTTCTTGGACGCGTCCCACTTGTCCGTCAGCCAACATTACTTTAATGCCATGTGGATGATGTGAACTGTTTGTAAGAATACGGTCTACATACCCTTCTGTAAGCTTCCCTGTACGTTGGTCTTGTTTCAACACAACATTAACATGGGCACCTATTGTTATATCTTTACGATTTTTTCCGTTCATGTAATTCTCGCTTTCAATTTTCTTATTAATATTATACCATACCCACTCCTATCCTATTCAAAACAATCGACATCTTATCATCATCGATGCTTATTCAATAAAGTTCATAATTGATTACCAAGGTAGATGTTCATCTTAATTTCATCTTAGTTTGATGTATATCCATGCGCTATCAGACCTAAAACTGATATACTTTATCCATGGAGGAACCTATGAAAAATACATATACTTTAAATAATGATTTAGAAATTCCTGTAATTGGTTTTGGTACATGGCAAACACCGGATGGCGAGATTGCGGAACAATCCGTACTCGATGCTCTTGAAGCTGGATACCGTCATATTGATACTGCTGCCGTATACGGTAACGAAGAAAGTGTTGGTCGTGCAATTATTAAAAGTGGCATTCCCCGTGAAGAACTTTTCATCACTACAAAACTTTGGAATGATGCTCACTCTTACGAAGGTGCTTTAGAAGCCTTGGATCTATCATTGAAAAAACTTCAATTAGATTATGTAGATCTCTACCTTATTCACTGGGCAAACCCACTTCCACTTCGTGACACCTGGGAACAAGCAAACGCTGAAGCATGGAAAGCCATGGAAGTAGCTTATCGTACCGGTAAGGTTAAGAGCATTGGGGTATCTAATTTCCACCCACATCATCTTGACGCACTTTTAAAAACAGCTGTGATTAAGCCAAGTGTGAATCAGATTTACTTAAGTCCAAGTGACATGCAAGAAGAACTTGTAGCATACAATAAAGCACATGGTATTCTAACCGAAGCATACAGCCCCCTTGGAACAGGTAGTATCTTCGAGGTTAAAGAACTACAAGAAATCGCTCAAAAGTATAACCACACAGTAGCGCAGGTTGTTCTACGTTGGTCGATTCAACATGGTTTCTTACCTCTACCAAAATCGGTAACTACAAGTAGAATTATTGAAAACCTTCAAGTATTTGATTTTGAATTAGATCAAGAAACGATGACTTTCATCGACTCGTTAAAAGGGACGGCGAAAGTAGCACTCGATCCTGATTCAGTAGATTTCTAAGATTCAACGTACTCAAACATATACAAAACACGCTCCTTTCTGACATAATTTCAGTTGCATGAGCGTGTTTTTTTTATCAATGTTTTATTGATTGGCTCTTATGCACAATCAACCATGATATTTTTATCTTGTATTGTTAAGACGGTATCTGCAAGGTGCTCGATATGTTGATACTCATGGCTTGTGAAGATAATGATTCGGTCTTCATTGATATATCTTTTTATTAAATCTACGAGTACCATCGTTGATCTTTTATCAAGAGCATTAAAGGGTTCATCTAAGAGTACGAGATTTGGTTGTTCCATGAACGCTTGAATAATTCTTAACTTTTGTTTCATTCCTAACGAATAAGCCTTATAACGCTTGTGAATATTGCGTTCCATATCGAAGATTTGAATTAATTCGTTAAGGAAGGTTTTATCCGTTTGTTTACGAATATTTATCAAGTACTCGAGATTCTCCATACCTGTGTAATTTTTGATGAAATGCGAGTCATTAATCAAAACCCCAACACTCCGTGGAAAATCACGGTTTACACCTAATGTTTCTTCATAGACATTGATTGATCCTGAGGTGGGTTTAGAATAGCCACACAGCATCTTCATGAGTACACTTTTACCAGACCCATTCTCTCCAACGAGGCCTACAATCTTACCCGTCGGAATTTCCAAAGAGACGTCTTCGAAAATTTCTAAATTTTTAAATCGTTTTGATATATTTCTAATCTTAATCATAATATTCTCCAATCTTTTTTGAATGACCCCAGTATAAAAAATAAGTCATAACAATGAAACAAATATAGATTGAGATATACCGTAAATTGATGTCATACGAGTCAGGCATCACAATTAAATGATACTTGCCGATGATTATATCTGCTAACAACAACATAAATACAGTAAATATTTTGTGAATTGATCGAGAACCGTTTTTTGTCGTTATGTTTATAAAGTTATAAAATAGTTTTAAAAATACCATCAATAGCACTATCTTGATGTCCTGTAAAAAAAGTTCAACTAAACTATTAGGAGACAAAACGAAACGAACGTGTTGAGCATTTGAAAAAGCAACTAAAAGTGCTCCATAACCCATAATTATGACGAAGGAGTTCTTTAAATATTTTAAAAATAGATAGAGCCAATAACAGGTTATACTTTTAAATCGTGACATCATAAACATATGAATTGACGTTTCTTGTTCGCTTACGGTATCAGTATAGAGAAACAAGTAATACACAATCAGATTCAATACCCCAAAGATTATTATTTCTTTGAAATATAGTCCGACTCTACTGAATGCAGCTGAGTTCATGAAATATACTTTATACTCATCGTAAATTTGGAATCCATGTGTCGTATCAAGGTGTACGTTTACCAAGTGTATAAAAGTAATGGTCAGTAATGGGAGGACCATCATACATGGTAAGATTGTTTTTATTTTTCTAAACTTCATAACGACGCCAACTTATAAAGTACAATACTCCTGCTGTGATAATCGGAACCAGCAATGACGATAGATACATAAGTGTATTAGGATAACTATAAGCTCCTGAAACGATCACAGCTGATGGATCGAACATATATCTAAAAACAGAGTTATAAGGGATAAATAATGAACTTGCGATTGAAAATGCAATAAAATACATCGTAAATACTAGTGTTGCCATAGGCAAATTTCGGAAATAAGGGACTACAAATCCATATGCGACGCCATAAATTAATGGAACAATAAAGAATACAAAGATTCCCCATAATAAGTGATACAGCCTACAGTGATTTAAAAAGAAATCTTTAGGAAACCAATCAATGAATAGTTTTACTGGAATACCAAATTGCATGTCATCGACAGTAACTTTGCTTCCCACAAAAAATGTGAATATATAAAAGAGTAGATATCCCAAAAAGATTGATGCCGATACTTTTAGCGATTCTCCAACAATTTTTTTAAGCATAAACTTCGAATGACGGTCATGACGATAACACTCAAAAAAGTACTCATTGTTTTTCTTTAAGTAGATGTTTATCCCAACAATAGTGATAAATAGTGGAAGTAATAATTGAAATAAATTTGTGCCCCAAATCATCATACCTATATAGGATCCAACACTATGGTGAAACAATGTCCACCAGTTTATTTCTGAGCCATACTTTAATGCTTCTAAGCTCGTAAGTTTGAAACCATTTTGGTATCCCTCCCAAAGCCTTGAAAGAGTACCATATTCGCACTCGATCGAGATAAAGAATACAGATGACGAAAGTAATGCAATAAGAAGGTAATCAGTGTTCTTTCTTACAAATTTCGGTAACATACTATCAATCATCACTTCATCTAAGGTCTCCAGGAACCTGAAACATGAGTTGCTCTAAAATCCCAAATATGTTGACGGCGTGCGCGCAAATCATATTGCACCCCTTTTACAGTGTCAGTACCCGTGATCGTAAAGCATCCATAATCTGAATTTGCAAAGAACACCTCTTTTTTAAGATAATCTGTTTTTGCTTCATGAATTGAGAAGTACATGTTAATCCCTTTAATAGAAGAAGCATCCCACTCAATACCGCTTGGACTATTGGTTTCCTTATCAACGATACTTGACACCCTAGCTCTCGTTCTATTTGCTTTGCCATCGAAACCATAATAATAGCAATTATAGTCCGTTGGTCCAGCAGCTTCATTCGCTTGGACGGATAAATCAACAATACTTCCTAACACCATCGTAAAAATCAAAAAAACCGATACACAAAACGTTTTTCTCATAACCACCCTCCTTTTCATTTGTGTACGCATAAAATATATCATAAAAAAAAGCGTTTTTTTACTCCGCTCTTTCGTAGGAATTTCATTCTATTATTAAGGAGATATTCGATTAATTGCATAGAATAAATCTATTCAGTTTAATATCAAAAGTACATATTTTTTAGAATTCAAGCACACTTTTCTCTTTGTTATGCTCAAGTGAAAGTCCTGAGAACCCAATGTAATAACAGAATAATTCTATTAACAAATAAAAGAACTAACGCCGGATTAAAACAGGTGTTAGTTCTTTTTGTTTATGAGGCTAATAGCTAACCAGGATTGAAACTTACTCAGTTAATCTTGATTCTTTCTTTGCTTAAGTTTTTTTCTATTACTGGTATATAGAATAGCGATTCCAGTAGCAATCATTGAAAGTGTTGCAATTATGATTGATCTAACCAATTTAGATTTAGAATTGTTAATTCTAAAATTTTCACTTAAATCGTTTTTACCAAAAACACTTTTAGATGGTCCGCCAAATAATTCGCTTCCTTTAGTAATGCCTTCTTCAGGAACCACAGTATATATTGCATCATAATATTTTTGCAATGGCCCTCTCAATTCTTCAGCTTTATATATTTGTCCGTTTTTAACGCCTTCTATTTCAATAAAATCTCCAATATTTTTATAGAAGGGAATAATTTCCTCTGTCTCAGTAGAATATACAAATGCTAAATCAGGACGTAGCCCAGTTCTAACATACGCAACCTTTTCTGAATCAAGCTTGTTATCATTAATATAATTTTCAACATAGTCCAAGTCGATAGAAAGTGTTCCACTATCGGTCATCTCTAAATTTGTTAGAATATATTCGCCATCTACTTCTTGAAAGTTTGCAATTTGATTTGTTTCTGTTAATGACTCAAATGCGATTGAAGCCTCATTTAAGTTGATGTCCTCATTTTCTAAAATAGAAATAACAATATCTTTATTCAACATGAGAAGCTTTATCATCTTACCACTTAGCGGACTAATAAAAGTATCCTGTCCTAGACTTCTACTTCTCCTTGGACTTTGATCATCGATAAACAATTCAAAAAACTTTTGACTCTCATTAACTGATTCCTTATCCTTAGCTTTTATACTGATCGCGTCTATTTGTGTACCCTCATCGCTATCTGCATAAACTAAGTTTTTTGGTAAAATATGACTCGAAGCAGTCACAATTAAGACGAATCCCAAAATAATCCAATACTTTATCTTAAATCTACTCATAATTAGAATTTCCCCTTCGCTACGATACTATAAACAATATTTGCTTTATTCCAGATATGATCTTTTCCTCCAACAAATGAAGCGTATTCAACAAAAACGGTTCTTCCCCAAGGATCATTGACTTCAATATAATGATAATCGGACGAGTTTTTATTTTCGACCCATTTATAACCTCTTCCTACAATCGCATGACCACTTCTTCCCTCTTTAAAGTCTGATTCAAATAAAATGATGTAAGGTTTTCCATTATTAATGGAAGTAGCATATTTCCAATAACCCAAAGGTCCATACTTAGAAATATAGTGATTTCCATAGGCAGAAGCATAATTAACAGCCTCGACCGTTTCAGAAACACTTCCTTTTGACGAAGTATTCCTCTCGCCTGTCACCTGATAGACTATATCTGAAATCGACCCTCTACTTCCGTAAAGGTAATCCCCTACCATCTTAGCTGACGTAGCCCAACACCAATACGTTTGCCCTTGCTTATACAGTGGAACCCATAAAGTTTTCTTACCACTTGCGGCATATAAATCTGTTAGTGAGGCTGAAAAGGTTATCACACCTACAAGTACAACAGTAACAATCTTCAAAAAACAATTTCTACGCTTCTCCATAATTTCCCCTCTTTATGTTCAATTTGTAGTATATACAAACAGTAACACTATTCAAATATTAAAATCAACATTGTTTTTTTCTCCGTAAACTTAACAATGGAAATAATATTATACTTTTAAGTTATTCTTGATTTTAAAGTACTTTCGATACTAACTTCAACGCGTGTAAATTAAAAAGTCTTTTGTATTTGAATTCATTCTAAAACGAATCTTGACGAAAGTCTTCTACCTAAATGTTGATTTCAACCGAAGCAGTCTAAGTACGGTTAAGATTATATATAAAAAAACACGTTCATTCGACTGGTCTACATCCAGTTTGATGAGCGTGTTTTTTTATCAATGTTTTATTGATTGGCTCTTATGCACAATCAACCATGATTTTTTTATCTTGTATTGTTAAGACGGTATCTGCTAGGTGCTCGATATGTTGATACTCATGGCTTGTGAAGATAATGATTCGGTCTTCATTGATATATCTTTTAATTAAATCTACGAGTACCATTGTTGACCTTTTATCAAGAGCATTAAAGGGTTCATCTAAGAGTACGAGATTTGGTTGTTCCATAAACGCTTGAATGATTCGTAACTTTTGTTTCATTCCTAACGAATAAGACTTATAGTGCTTGTGAATATTGCGTTCCATATCGAAGATTTGAATTAATTCGTTAATGAAGGTTTTATCCGTTTGTTTACGAATATTTATCAAGTACTCGAGATTTTCCATACCTGTGTAGTTTTTGATGAAATGCGAATCATTAATTAAAACGCCAACACTGTTCGGAAAATCACGGTTTACACCTAATGTTTCACCATACACATTGATTGATCCTGAGGTGGGTTTAGAATAGCCACACAGCATCTTCAAGAGTACACTTTTACCAGACCCATTCTCTCCAACGAGTCCTACAATCTTACCCTTCGGAAGTTCCAAAGAGATGTCGTCGAAAATTTCTAAATATTTAAATCGTTTCGATACATTTCTTATCTTAATCATAATATTCTCCAATCTTTTTTGAATGACCCCAGTATAAAAAATAAGTCATAACAATGAAACATATATAGATTGAGATATACCGTAAATTGATATCATACGTGTCAGGCATTACAATTAAATGATACTTGCCGATGATTATATCTGCTAACAACAATATAAATACAGTAAATATTTTGTGAATTGATCGAGAACCGTTTTTTGTTGCTATGTTTATAAAATTATAAAGTAGTTTTAAAAATACCATCAATAGTGCTATCTTGATGCCCTGTAAAAAAAGTTCAACTAAACTATTAGGAGACAAAACGAAACGAATGTGTTGAGTATTTGAAAAAGCAACTAAAAGTGCTCCATAACCCATAATTATGGCGAGGGAGTTCTTTAAATATTTTGAAAATAGATAGAGCCAATAACGGGTTATACTTTTAAATCGTGACATCATAAACATATGAATTGACGTTTCCTGTTCGCTTACGGTATCTGTATAGAGAAACAAGTAATAAACAATCAGATTCAATACCCCAAAAATTATTATGTCTTTGAAATAGAGTCCGACTCTACTGAATGCAGATGAGTTCATGAAATATACTTTATGCTCAGCGTAAATTTGGAATCCATGTATCGAATCAAGGTGTACATTTACCAAGTGTATAAAAGTAATGATCAGTAATGGGAGGACCATAATACATGGTAAGATTTTTTTTATTTTTCTAAACTTCATAACGACGCCAACTTATAAAGTACAAAACTACTGCTGTGATAATCGGAATAAGCAATGACGATAGATACATAAGTGTATTAGGATAACTATAAGCTCCTGAAACGATTACAGCTGATGGATCGAACATATATCTAAATACAGAGTTATAAGGGATAAATAATGAACTTGCGATTGAAAACGCAATAAAATACATCGTAAATGCTAGTGTTACCATAGGTAAATTTTGGAAATAAGGGACTACAAATCCATATGCGACGCCATAAATAAATGGAACAATAAAGAATACAAATATTCCCCATAATAAGTGATAAAGCCTACAGTGGTTTAAAAAGAAATCTTTAGGCAGCCAATCAATGAATAGTTTTACCGGAATACCAAATTGTATATCATCTGCACTCACTTTACTTCCAAATAATGAGGCGAATATATAGAAAATTAAATAACCCAAGAAGATTGAAATTGAAACTTTAAGCGACTCTTCAAAAATCTTCTTCCGTATGAATTTTGAATAACAATCAAAACGGTAACACTCAAAAAAGTGCTCATTGTTTTTCTTTAGGTAGATGTTTATCCCAACAATAGTGATAAATAGAGGAAGTAATAATTGAAATAAATTCGAGCCCCAGATCATCATACTAATGTAGGACCCTACACTTTGATGGAAAAACGGCCACCAATTGTTCTCTCCACCGAATTCTAACGCATCGATTCCCGAAAACTTAAAACAATTCTGAAATCCATCCCAAAGCGTTGATAGCGTGTGATTATTCGATTCTAGAGAAATGAAAAATACAGATGCAGAAAGTAATACAATAAGTAGGTAATCACTATTTTTTCTTACGTTACGTGAAAGCATATTACAATTCCTATCCTATTTTAAAGTCTTACGGTCTCCAAGATCCCGAAACTTGTGTATACCCACTATCCCATATATTTTGTCTGCGAGCCCGAAGATCATATTGAGTTCCTCTCTTTGTATTGGTATTTGTTATTGTAAAACAACCCGAGTCATGATTCATAAAAAGAACCTCTCTTTGTTCCTTACCCGTTCTAGAATTATGAATCGAAAAGAACATGTTGAGACCTTTTAAAGACGAATAATCCCATTCAATACCACTTGGGCTATACGTCTCTTTATCAACAACACTTGAAACTATCGCTCTTCTTCTATTTGCACGACCATCAAAACCATAATAATAGCAATTATAGTCCGTTGGTCCAGCAGCTTCATTCGCTTGGACGGATAAATCAACGATACTTCCTAACACCATCGTAAAAATCAAAAAAACCGATACACAAAATGCTTTTCTCATAATCATCCTCCTATTCTTTTGTGTACGCATAAAATATAACACAAAAAAAGCCTTTATTTTACTCCGCTATTTCGTATTAGAGACACGATTATATTTAGGAAATATTTAGATTATTGCATATAATACTTCCATTTTATACCCCAGTATTAAATTAGATACGGAAATTTTTTAATCGTCGTTTTACTCTTAAATGACAAAAAAGTGCGAATGATTTCGCACTTTGCATATATATTCATTTATCGAGTAATACCTAATTCAATTATTCTCAATAATAATTTTTCGAACATATCAAATCAGTATAAAGTTTATCGCTACAATACCGCATCGACCCAACTATCAAATGATTTAAAACTATTATTTTTAATAATATAATTCTCATTATTAATAATCAAGTAATAATTACCTACATTGTTAAATTCGTAAGTAGTTCCACTCTTTAGATTTATTGTTAGTGCTATCATTCCACCATAGATAACTTCCATTTTATTCTTAGAGATTTTCTCTACCTCAAATTCATCTAATGCGTCTACGAGTTCTGGGATATCTTCAGCATTCACTTCACGTTCTAAAACAGTTGGACCGATATGTCTCTCTATGCGAACACTTTCAATACCATTTAACTCAATATCATCTTGCATTGTCTTAAGCATGTCTTGCTTACTACAACCGGAAATGAACGCTAAAACAAGTACCCATACGATTATGAACCTTTTCATTCAAATTCCTCCTGTTAATTTTATTATACATGTTTTTCATCAACTTTAATCTATGTAGGATTATTCCAATTTAAGTAATCTACCATTCAAACATAAGATTTTTAAACAGAGTATTTTCATATTATTTACTGTCTAATATCATAGTGTTAGACAGAGTATTTCTACATAATGAATCTAACTCATTTTTTATAAAAAAAGTGCGGTCATTTCCCGCACTAACAAAGCTATACTCATTTAAAGGGCTGTAGATATTCAAACTAAATGATTTCTTCCAAATAGATAGACTGGATCTGATGTTTTTGATTCATATCCATATGGTCTATTCTTTAACAATATTAAGCAAAGAATAAATAAAAGCTATTATCGAAAATACAATTAATGCATATGATAATAGATTAATCATCGTAAGTCCTTTAAATTGTAAGAATATGTTCCATGAGTCTCCACTTATAACCCGATCAGCAGCATAAAAAACATGTGCGATTCTTAGTACAACAAAAGCAAAAAAGCCAGCACCAAATGATATTTCTCCAAGTTTCATTGCCTGTTTATTTTTATTCATAATATTCCCCCTCATAATTTTATTAATAATAAATTACACTCAATATTTGAATATAATTCTGTTCTTAAGCACTGCACTTACATTATACAAATAGACCCAAGGAGTACGAATTATGATCAAATCATCCCCTGAGTACCCATTTCTACTATGACTAGGTACTGGTACGCCAATTCGATGACTACGTCAAAACATACCTTTTGCTCTTTTGATTTGAATCTATAAGATTAGATAACTTGTTCATTATGCATTCGATCATTGGTTACGTTATAAATGTTGAAATTGAAAATAAAAAGCTACTATCTAATAGTTTATAGTCGATTCTTTTCTCAGAGAAATACTCCAACATTGATTATAGAAAAAGCATCTACCGATATTATTTATACCTTATAAAATCATGCTTCAACTTAGAAAGCCCTTACACAGATATTACCATAACATGATCAATAATCAAGACACTTTGTCAAAATAAAAAATAATAAGTGCATTGGTAATCTATCTTCCGAGATAGATTCATTTTAAGTGACACATCAACCGCCTGAAAAGCCACATGCATAATTAGGCGTTCGGTTTATTCAACGAAATATTAGATATAAAAATTACTACTATTATTTCGGAATTAAAGATCTAGATTTACGAATGCCCTTAATAGACTATTCATCTTATTATAGTTCTATAACTCGATCGCATAATTGCATAATTTCTTTACTATGAGAAACAATCACAACGACTTTCCCTTGCTTTGTAAACTCAGAAAGAATTCCCATCACAATCTCTGCATTTTCTTGATCCAAATTACCGGTTGGTTCATCCGCTAGAACGATATTACCTTTTTTTAAAATACACCGGGCCAATGCAACTCTCTGTTGCTCCCCTCCACTAAGTATATAGATTGGGGTTTCTAATATTGCGCTATCGAGTCCAACTTGTTTTAAAGCATCGTCTAACTTATTATCATCTTTCTTTTTAAGTACCAACTCAAGATTATACCGAACGCTCTCATTATCAATTAAGGCATAGTTTTGAAATAGATAGTTGATATTCTCACGGACCAATTGCACTTTTTTACGTTTGCTAATATTTTTAGTAGCTATCGAATCAATTAATAATTCTCCTTCATAATCAGAATCAATTAAACCGATTATATTTAATAGTGTACTTTTTCCAGAGCCACTTTTCCCGGATATCCCAACCAACTCACCCACCACAAATTTTTCATTAATATCATGAAACAGCGTGCGATTACCAAATGTTCGACTTACCGACTTCAATTGAATCATCATCTATTCCCCCTTTATCTGATTACTCGAATTATTTCTAACAAACTTCGATTTCACAATACTAAATACGATAACATCAATCATTATAATTAACAGAAACAGAACTCCAATTCCTTTAAAACTAATGGTCGTTTTTAAGAACACCGGCAAAATTACAGTAACAATAACAACAGCAAGTAAATCTGTAAAGAATAACAAAAGAATGTATTGTTTGAATATATTGAAATCAGATTCCCCTATTAGTTTTCTAACGAAGATTTCTTTTCGAATATCGCTCATATACGTATGTGTTATATTAAAGGATACAAAACTGATTAATAAAATTGAGATAAGCAGTATACCGGTATAGATCTTTACAGAAAATTCCAAAATAGAAATCATTATATTTAGATCATTTGAAGTGTTGTTAAAATGTTCAACAGAAATATTATTCTCTATATTGAACTGTTTGAAAACATCTTCATTCTTCTTATACCACGATTCCTTTGTTTCCGTCGAGTCCAGACTAAACTGCGCAGCTGTTGACGTTCCATAACCAAAGAATCGGAGTTGATAATCGGGAATCCCTTTAACTGTATTCTCATCAAATACAATTAATATCGGATTATGGATAAGATAATCCGAACCGACTACTTCACTGTTCATTGAGAAAAAATCTGAGTCTTCATAGATTATTGATTCCATCTGCAAATCATCTACGATTGTTTTCGTTGATTGGAAATACTCGCTATAGTCTTGAAGTATCGAGTTCTCAGAATCTTGTAGCTCTCTCGGTATTAATATGACACGTTTTTCTTCTTTTAGGGCGTTTTTAATTTGTTCCATCGGTAATAATTTATAATCGTTTATATAGATATCATTAACCAGAGCAAAAATATACTGATCATCATAACAATTTCTTGCTAACTTTCGTTCGTTCGTTTCATCAGGGCAAGAATAAGCGGAAAAATCAACATAGTAGCCATTATTACCCGCGACGATTTTTTTATAAAAATCTGAATAATTAAATTCTGGATATCCTATTGGAACACGCTTATTGCTTGTAGAATTATTATCTGATCTGTTTTTTGCATAACTTGTAAAAGCATAAGTGTCCCGATAGTTTTCAAAAATACTGAGTTTATAGCGTTGATCAGTAAGCGACTCTAACATATTTGTCGTATTGAGTAAAAAATATCCCAGGATAATTGTAAATAATACCTTGGACACCATCGAAATCCTAATTATCGCATTTGTTGTTTTTTGGTTTTTTGTAAGCGAAGCAATGCTATATTTTCGCGTAATAACAGTTGAAGCTGTAATAATCAAAATAATCGATGCCAGTAGATATACTGATAGATATGTGATCTGAATTTTAATTAGGTAAATATTCCAATAGTTCAAAATTAATGATGTCACAAACATTACAATAACCGAGAAAACTATATACCACGAAATATATTTAGATATTCCTTTTTTTGCTACTGAAAAATCAGACAATCCAAGTAATTTATATACGCCGATTTCTTTATTTCTTTTTACAAAACTAAAAATCGTTACGAGCATATTACTTATCGAAAAAATTACAATTGCAACCATCAAAAACAAGAAGAAAAACTCAGCATCACTTGAGATTGTTTTTTGCTGAACAATTTCATCAGCATCTAACCCCGCTCGCTGAGCAATTTCTTCAATATATACTTCAGCTTGTTCTTGATCTTTTGCATAGAGATCAAGAAAACCGTAGACTTCTTCGTCTAAGGTACTTTCATCAAGTTTTTTAAAAGTTAATTCAAGTTGCTCGTTTGAACCAATGTTTAGTGGTTTGACATAAAAATCGTGATTTTTATTCGTTTCAAAAGTTGATAAACTTAATGTTCCCGGCGGAATTCTTACGCCTAAAAATTCTTTGACGTCAGTGCTAAAGTCATTAACAGATACATAGCGAATTTTCTCGCTGTATTTTCCAAAATAAACATGGTTTTTTTGGGCAGAACCGATAATACTCATAAACTCATCTTTCGATATTTTTGCAGTATCTGGTATATAAATACTCTTATAGGATCCTGATTTAAAAATATCATTAAGCATCGTTTCTTGTTGTGCGGACACTAACAAGATTGAGAACATTACTATAAAGACGATGAAAACAGACGTAAAGACTCTCGTAATTTTTGATGACATTGCAATTCCCCTCTTTTTTTTAATGCTATGTTAGTTTTTAACCATTAAATTAACTTATTAAGTACGGGTTATTCATAACACAGAATAGCATAGGTGTATAAAGTCCCACCCAATAAGCGTAAACGTTGGGAAACCTCAGGTATCTTACCAATTTCCCACGATCCAACATGACAATACTCAGAACTTGCTCTATCTGTTGCTTATAATCAAATTTCTGCTTGACTCCAAATGCTATTTCTAGATTGCGGGTCCCAAGCTTCGATCCTCACTGTCTTCCATGAACTCAAGTATATTTCATCTTTTTATTTCAAACCATTGTCCGATCCAAAATTGCCGGAATCATCTAATACACAACTAACAGAAGTGATTAATTACATAAATACAGATATACGTAAAATAATTCTATTTGCATTATAGGTTCCTCTAAAGATTATGTATTCTTTATTATTTTTGCCAGTTTATTTTAAACGTTATTATCGAATCATTTTCCTCAGAAACTTTTACTAATTTTTCTTCTTTAAGTAACTCCAAGTCACAATTAACTTTATTTGTTACTGGTTTACGAAAGCTCTTACTATAAGCATTGGTACTTATAACAGTAAATTCTCTCGTTTTTTCAAATTTCTTGAATATATCTCGTTTAAATTGATTAGTTTCTTTCATTATTTCCAATATAGTTTTAGGTGACTTTACTTCTTCATTGCTGAATAGTTTGTCAATTAATTCCTTGTGGTCATCTATTACGTCGATGATGTATTTTTTATATCGGTCAAGGGCATTATTATTGCCTTCTGATATTATCTTTCTCAGCAAATCAAATGATGGATAAAGAAAACCTTTCTCAATAAGAATGTTCTCACAATCGGTATCACTAATTGTTTCTTTCATCGTGAATTCAACTAATTCTATTATTCTCAAGGGTAATTTACTTACAAGTCTTTCAAGTGATTCAACATCAGATTTATCTGAAATATTTACAAATAGTTTTGTGAAAAAAGTTCTACTGTTTTTACATTCCAATATATTAGAAACGCACTCATTATAGTCATATGTTGACAAAAATTCAAGCATTGGTTTATTGGGTTCACTATCTAAAAATAAATTAACAATATAGTCAATATTTGGTTGATTTATTTTAAATAAATTTCTAGTTATAACTTCCTCGACTACCTCTTCATTTAATTTACTTAAGTCATCAAACCAATGAATAAATTCGGAATTTGCATCTCTTCTAAACATATCCTTATACTGTAATGGAACTCTCTCAGTTGAGTAGTTCTCGATTGAATCAAATATTACAAGCGATTCTTTAAGACCCAAATTATTAATCAAACGTTCTTCAAAATCATACTCATTAAGACTTTTATTATTAATCCAGAATCTAATACTTTTATCTGTATCGATGGGTCTAGGTCCAACAATCAGACTATCTCTAGTTTCTATAGGATTTTCCAACATAAAGTCAATCATTTTTCTCTCGTTTTCTTTATCTAATTTTAGATTTAAATATAAAGCATCCTCGGAATCAGGATAAAAAAACATTAATTGCATCAATCTATGACTATTCTTAAATTGATGTTTCTCAATTTTTTGTTTTAGTGTTTCTTTATATTGAGTTAAACTTTTTTTAAATAAGACACTTGGGTTATCGATGAAATATCGTTCAAATTTTATTCTGATTTTATCAGATGCAACAAGAAGCATGAACTTTCTTTCAATCTCATTTATTTCTTGACCAAAATTGATGGTTCTATCGATAAGTGAATCTAATGACTTAATTTCAAACATATTGTTAACAAAGCTTACGAAAGAATCAATTTTAAGTATATCATCTAAACTCTTAGTAGCTAATAACGCTAGAAATAAGTAATAACTTGTATTGGCAAAACCCATCTCTTTGGAATCAAAATTATTGAACATAACACTAATAAACTCTTCAGAATAGTATTCACAATCTTGTAACATTATTTTATAAATATCATTACTATATTTTGCCATACCATAATATCCATATGAAAAGAACTCTATTGCCATTTGTGGTTTTTTTCTCTTAATTTGGTCTTCTAGATTAATTACCATCTGTTTATATTGTGAAATATATTGTTTTCTTTCTCTAAAAAAATTCATCATATTGTAATTAAACAACTTTGATGTTTCAAATTTTTCATTATTGATTAAAGACATGATGGTTGGAATATTTTCTTCATTCACTTTAATGCTTGGGTCGATACTAGTATCATTACTAATAGCCTGTTCAACTAGAAATGTCTCTTCAGGAGTTAAATCATCACTTCTATGGCTTATATATATACTTACTTTTGAAGTTAGATAGCCCTTAAAGAGTAATTCCCCGATTACTTCATTATAATTCGTATTTTCTGACCACTCTATTTTAAGTTCATTATCTCCTTCTGGAACGTAATAAGATATTTTCATCATATTAGAATTAATTTTTTCCTCTAGATCAGCAATATATTTTTCATAATTAGAATTTAAGAACTTGATTCGCGTTTTATAACTTTGCGATTGCATTACATCCTTAAAATGACGATTATAAATATATCCATATGAACTACTTAGCTCAGAATCATTAAAATAATTTGGTTCTGAAATTTTAAAAGTCTCAACCAATAATATTTCTTTCTCATCATTTAAAATATCTTTCTTTGCTGAATCAATATTTTTTTCATAAGATTCATTACTTGTTTTTAATTTAGCTGTTTGTTCGTTCTCATTTTTTATAAGAAGGCTATGCAGATTGCCATTACCTTCTAAAAAACTGTTGTAATCTTGTGTGAAAATATGTTTGTAAATTGATAGCGAAAGCAATAAATCTTCAATTTTTGTTCTCTCCTGATCTTCCAAACCAAGTTTTGAAATTTTATCTCCATAATAGGATTCAGATAGAAATATATAGTCAGATATAATTATTCTTAGTAGTCTAGACTCATGAATGCAATTTGTTAAAATCCTTATCAGTCCATCCGAAACGTGAGTCAATGAATAGTTTCCTAAATCTTCACAAAGTTTTTGAATTTCTTTAACATAACTATAAGAATACGAGTAACTCATATATGGGACAACATTTATGGAATGGTCAAAAAACTTCGCTCTTAGTTTTTCATCATCGATAGTACTAAAGTCTAAGAGAAATATAAACTTCATTTTGCGCATTGCGCTTCTATTGTATAAATTAGCAAATTCTCTTAATTGAAAAATAACACCCTTATCCATAAATCGATCTAAATCTTCAACAATCACAGCATCAAAATTTGATTTGGATAATAGTCTTATTAATTCTGTCGTTACTCTATCAAACCCAACATCATGTTGACTAAGTTGTACCTCGATCGACGGAATTTTAACTCGATTTATTATTGACGAAAAGTTTGAAGTTGAAATCAAAACATAAATCGAGTAAAGAATCCACAAAACTGAGAAAGTAAATAGTATGACGGTTGATTCAGGCAATATAGGTATTGCCTTTATAGTTATAGCATTTCTAAGGGTACTCCAAAAAGATTTTATATTTTCAATCCTTGGTCCTAAAAAATAAACGATAGCAATTCCAAGTGTACATAGTGAAAAGAGTGGATACAGAAAATAGTCAAGTCTCTGGTTGGATCTGTTAGAAACTTGATTATAGATTTGCTCAATTATTTTTTTCTCTAACGCAATCCCACTATTACAATCAGAATCAAGTTTACTTTCGTCATCTTCAATGTGGTTTTTCTGTTTCACATTTGATGAATAAGGAAGTGCTGAAATATAACAAAATTTTAGTTTTTTATTTTTTTCTAGTGTTTTAATGAGTGTGCTTTTTCCGGTACCATATCCCCCAACAATCGCAGTAGTATTAATTTCTTCATTAGAAAACACAAGATTTAATTGTTCTTCATACTTATCATAATCATCTTTATTTGAATTAGGATATACATCCAAGAGTTTTTTTCTTTTCTCAATTATATTATCAAAATTTTTTGGTTTGTTTTCTGAAGTTTGCATTTAGTTTCCTTTCGTAGTTATATATGCATATAGTATATCATTAAAAAAACGATAAATAGGCAGATTTAAGATATATAGATTCGTTTTATTTTCTATCGTTTTTATGAATGAGGTCAACTTTATTATATTTTCATATTACAAATTCCACTCTGCATATATATGTATGTTAAGTTGGATGGGCTACACTTTAGATGACAGTTTCTTAATAGACATACAATAATGTAAGAAAGTGAGGAACATAGTATGACTAGAAAAAGATAGAGTGTGGATTTCAAGAAGCAAGTCGTTGAGCTTTATAACAGCGGCAAGACCATCCTGAATATCGAGCGAGAGTACGACCTTCATGCATCTGTAATCTACTGATGCATGAAGCGCTACAACAAGAGTGGCTCATTTAAGGCATCTGAGAATATACTCCTGAAGAGAACCGACTCATTGAACTTGAGAAAGAAAACAGACAGTTCAAGATGGAAAATGATATTTTAAAGCAAACGGCGCTGATTATGCCACGAAAGTAAAACTCATCCGGTCAATCGCCGTAAGTATCCCATATCAGCAATGTGCAATATTCTAAACGTTAGTAGACAAGGCGTTTATACCTATGTGGATTCAAGTGAGAAAGTTGATGAATACGCTGAGAAAGTCACCAAGGTATTCTATGACAGTCATGGAATCTATGGAACACGAAAAATGAAGGCGCTACTGACACGCGAAGGAGTTATCTTATCCCGTAGACGTATATCACGAATCATGTGTGACAATGGCCTAGTATCTGTTTATACCAACAAGAAATATCGACCATACAAATCAAAGGTCAATAAAAATACTACAACAAATGCAATCAATCGGAAGTTTGATGATCGTAAGCAGTTTGAAGTAATAGTCAATGATTTAACTTATTTAAGACTTGGTTCTAGTTGGAGTTAGATCAGCACCATCATCGATTTACATAATTGTGAAATCGTTGGATGCAGTTGTGGGCAAAAGAAAAACGCAGAACTTGTTCATAAGGCGTTTGTGAATATACATTTAAATTTAGGTAGCATTAAGTTCTTTCACTCAGATAGAGGAAGTGAATTCGATAATTATTTAATTGATGATGTCTTATCAACGTTTGGGATTAAACGGTCGTTAAGTCAGAAGGGCAACCCTTACGACAATGCCGTCCCGAGACACAATTCAAGACGATCAAAACAGAGTTTGGCAGATAGCATATTTTCTCAACACTTAAAGAATTGAATTGTGAGTTCGGCAACATGCTGAGTGCTTTAATTCCAAGAGTCTTCATGCAGCATTGGAGTATAAAATACCATTAGAATACAAGCAACATTCTACTATTAATTTGTCTATATAAGTGTTGCCATTCACTATGTCTTTACTAAAGATAATGGTTTATACTTTAGTTAAAACTAATGAGGAGGATATTACTTTATGCTAAAGATTGAAAAATTTGATAATGTGTACGGAATAAAAAAGCTGACTAACCCTGAATTGATCAAAAAGAACACCCTAATTTATGCTCCAAATGGAGTAATGAAGTCTTCATTCAGGGATGGATTCATTGATTTGAAAAACGGTTTGAATCCAAAAGATTTGTTTAATAATTTGGAAGCAAATATATCAATTGAGTATAATGGCGAGAAATATGATTCAACTTCTGTTAAGAAACTTGACGTAGTAGTCTTCGATTCTGAATTAACAGGTAATGATATTTTTTCTATTCCTGATATAGCGAAATTAGTGATGTCAAGTGATCTAAGAAAAAAATACACAAAGGAAATTGAGAAAGTCAAAGCATATATATCAAGAATTTTGGAGTTATATTCAACTAATGTTACTGAAGAAAAACGAGGAACTTCAAAAACTGAATCTTTGATCAGAACGATTTATCCCGGCAAGGATATTGTAGAATCAATATCTAATTTAACTTTAAGGTTTGAAAAAGATGAACATGAATTGGAAAAATACAACAAACTATCGTTTAACGATTTCAACAACGATAGCGTGCAAGCACTATTTTCGAATGATAATTTTGCACAAAGTTGTACCTTATATTTAGAAAAAGTTAACAAAAAAATTGATGAGTTTATTTTTAAAGAAGGATTTGGAATTGATGAACTTGTTAATGTAAATAAGAACCTAAAGATCAGTAAGTTCTTTGATGCAGGACATAAAGTGGTACTGAACGAAGTTGAATATAAAAGCGAAGATATTGATTTATTAATTGAAAAAACAATTAAGGATCTCTATGAAGATACTGATGTAGAGACACAGTTTTCGAGCATAAAAAAAGCATTGAACAAAAATAGAGATACGAGAAAATTATTAACTGTTGTACAGGGTGATAAGACGATAATTAACGATTTCTCTGATCCTGTTTTTTTGCGAGATAGAATTATTTATTCAAAACTGTTTGATTATAAAACTGAAATCATAGAAATTAAAGATGCACTTAATGAATCAAAAGATAATATTAATATTATTATTGATGAGGCGAACAATGAAAGTACGATTTGGGACAGTGTGATTGAAATATTTAATAAGAGATTTTGGAGTGGAACATTTGATGTAAGTATTTCAAACAGATCTGATGCCTTGATTGGAAGAATGTTACCAACATTTAATTTCTCAGTGCGAGAAAGTGGTATTCCAGTTGACGATTCTGTCTTCACAAGATTTAGTAGTGGAGAAAAAAGAAGTATTTTTATTCTAAATATGATATTTCAAATTGAAATAATGAAATCTAATAATAGCCCTTTTATCGTTTTACTTGACGATGTAGCGGACTCGTTTGATTATAAGAACAAGTATGCAATAATTGAGTATATTAGAGAATTACAATCAAGTGATAAAATTCAGTTAATTATTTTAACTCATAACTATGACTTTTTCAGATCTGTTTCTATTTCATGTGATAATTTGAATTCAAAAATACTGGCCTATAAAGACCAAAATGGCGTGGTATTATATGAAGCCAAAAACAAGCAATTGTTTGATTATAGCTATTTTAATGGTTGGAAAAATGATAAAAAATTAAATTCATTAATTGCACTTATTCCTTTAGCAAGAAACTTGGTTCAGTTGCAATCAAATGCCACGGACCCTGATTATATTAAGTGCACAGAGTATCTTCATTATACTGATACAAGTGATCAATTGTTATTGGATGATTTAGATAATCTTTACTCTAGATACAACATTACGAAAAAATCTGAGTATAATAACCTGAACTATATTGATACATTAGAAAATGAGGTTAAATCTATCTTGAAAAACGATACTCTCAAAGAAACTAGCATTAAGGAAAAATTAATACTAGGAATATTTCTAAGAGTTTTTTCTGAAAAGTATTTATATGATTCATATCTTCTATATACAGAAAATATACCAAGTGTTTCTTTTGATAGTCACTATTCATCAAAGTTGTATGATGGAATAAAAGATAAACTTATACCTGAAGAAATCAGTGTAATAGAAAGTTCCAGAATTATCGCGCCATCTTTTATTCATGTTAATAGTTTCATGTATGAGCCACTTATTGATGTTGGTACCGAACGTTTGAAATTTGTAGCTGAGGATCTAATGAATATTATTGAAAATCGTAAGAATACATAAATTGAATTATTCTTCTATTGTGGCTTTAAAGATTGAAAACAAGTATATTGTTTGTAAGTGAGGAGACCTATGAAGAAAAATGCTCTATATTCTATAATTGTTGCAATTATAATAAACGTAATTTCGTCAGTTATTTATGCTTTAATTGAGAAGATTAATTTTATTGAAGCTTTTTTGCAAATATGGGAATACTTATTTGAACTAATAGCAAATATTTTAAATTTCGAAATTAAGATATGGCAACTTATTGTTCCAATTATTTTATTATGTGTCACACTATATATCATTGCTCTTAAATCATCAAAATCAAATACTAAGATTTCAAAAGAATATATGGAATATATCTCAGGAAAATATAAAGATATTCATTACAAATGGACTTTAGATTCATATAATAATGTCGTATCTATTAATCGATTTAACTTCCGACCAGTATGTGGTTGTGGTGGAGAGCTAACATTCAAGAGGCAATTTGGCAATATGCATTTTTCATCCGACAAGTTATTCTGTGTTAACTGTGAAAAACTTATTGATGGTGATTATAATCATGAAATTCATAATGATGCATTATTGTTTTTTTCTAATAATCTAGGAAAGAAAATTGAAAAGCATAATCGTACGATTTTGGATGAATCTTAAACAAGTGATATCAAAATGATGTCAAAAACTTTGAGAAACAAGATAATCGTGAGAATACAGAGAAAAGTGATATTAAAATAGGCTTTGAAATGGGTAATTTGTGGTTAATGAAAGATTTTATGTAGTTGAGTGGGAGTAGCAAACTCTACTTATAACATTTATATATCGGTAGAATTCTTAAATTTAAATCTCAACCGCACCACCGAAGGTGCGGTTTTTTCTGTTTAATAAAAAAAAGTCTGTACGATTATGAACTAACCCCAAATCTTGGACAATCAAATTATCTGCTAAATTTAAGGATTGATTCCTGTATTAATTAAGAAGAACTCCATTAAGTAATTACATATATCTAATATCATTCTACCAAATTAAAAGTTTATTAATTATTCAAAAGAGTGACGAGTTCTATCACAATAGCCACACCTACTTAGGTTATCTGTTGAATTATGAACCCTTCTTTATTATATCAGATGTTTGCCATTCAAGTATTTTTTATGGATTAATATCAATTATAACTTAATCATTAGTATCTGTTATGGCAACACTTTTTTAGACAAATTCACTAGTTAGTCTTTGTTGGTATTCGACTGGGCTCAAATAACCCAAAGTCGAGTGAATGCGTTTGTGATTGAACCAATAAATGTATGTCGATAATTCTTCCTTTAACTCATCGAGACTCTCAAATGATCGTCTCCTTACAAACTCTGTTTTAATAATCTTGAATGTGGCTTCCGCTACTGCATTGTCATTAGGTGTACCCTTCGCACTAAGTGATCGTGTAATCCCAAATGCTCCAAGCATTTCGCCAATGCTGTAATTCTTGAACTCTGAACCTCTATCGGTATGAAAATATTTTATATTAGATAGATTTCCGTCTACTTTCGTAAAGGCATCTAGGACAAGAGATGGCGTTTTCCTTTCACCACAACTTGATCCAATTATTTCTCGCGCATGAAGGTCTAAAAGTATGCAAATATAATTCCAGTTATTCCCAACTCTTACATAAGTCAAATCACTGACAACAACCTGCAACTTACTTCTATCATTGAAATCTCGGTTTACTAAATTTTCAATTTTTGATTCGATGACATCAGATGAATGATTTTTATACTTCTTTTTAGTATAAACTGACACCAGTTCATGTTTTCTCATAATTCTTGATATCCTGCGTCGTGATGTATTGATTCCATTTCTTCGAAGGTCAGCTCTAATTTTACGACTGCCATATATCGAATGACTCTTATAAAATACATCAATAACTTCATCTTCAAATTGATCGATTTCTTTTGTCTTTGGCCTGTATGAATAGATCGCGCTTCTTGCTACATTTAGATATTTACACATTGAAGAAATTGAATATTTATCCGAATTCTTACGTATAATCTCTATTTTCGTCCCATAATCAATGTACTACTATGCCCCAAAACTCGAAGAGTACAGGAGGCAGCGCTGCTTGCTTTAAAATATCATTTTCCATTTTTAACTGTTGGTTTTCTTTTCGAAGCTTTATAAGTTCATTTTCTTCGTCAGTTCTATTAACAGCAGCTTTGAAATATCCTGAAGTAGTCTGTTGTTTTACCCATCGGTACACCAGCTGTTCATTCAAATCGTAATCGCGCGCAAGGTCACCTGCAGATCTTCCACCTTGATACAATTTCACAATTTGTGTTTTAAATTCATCAGTAAATTTTCTTCTTGTTCTTTTTTCCATGATAATATCCTCTTTCTGTTATTTTATACTAACTAACAGATTTGTCTATAACATTGTAGCCGGTCCATTTATCGAAAGAATCACCTAAATCAGATATAAATAGTATAGGAGTTTTAATTGACGTTAATTTAATATAATCTTGAAAACTAAATTTTTCAGTAGATTTATTAATGATATTTATAATATAACTTTCATCAATATAATGTGAAGGTGGCATAGTCATGTACTTAATTTCCTTCATAAGCTTAATAATAGGCCATTATAACCAAAGCATAATTATAGTGTTTTACTTTGATTGACCCTATTTTACTAAATCCTTTAATTTAATTGTAAAATAATCTTGTGAAAATACGGCAAAAAAAACATTCTTGACAACTGATATCAGGTGGCATATATTTAGAATATAAAGGGTAAGCGCTTTCAAATAGAGAGGAACGCGATCACGATGAAAATTCCAAGTAATGTTATGCTTAGAAAAATTGTTTTGAAGACCATTGGTAGCACGTATATCTATAACTCTGACTTTGATGAAATAACTAAAATAGGTTCATTAAATATTACAACTTCTCAAATTAATGAATCTATCAACAGTTTCCAGAATATGTCGGTTCTTCAAAGAAAATGTGCTCCTTCTACTGATGAGATGTTAGTCAAAGAAATTCTAAACAGACAAATTTCTCAGCTAACTTTACAAGTCACTCAAGGTTGTAATTTAAGATGTTCTTATTGTCCCTATAGTCAAGAGAATACTTTCACAAGAAGCCATAATAACAGTTTAAATATGACAGTTGAAACTGCAAGAGAAAGCATACTATTCTATGCTCAACACTCTAGAGATTGTAATAATAAAAATATAGCATTTTATGGTGGAGAGCCCATTTTTAATTTTAAGCTAATTAAAGAAGCAGTTGAATTTGGGAACAAAATGTTTGGTGAAAATGTTTCATATCATATGACTACAAATGCAACGCTATTAACTCGGAACATCTTAGAATTCCTAGATACTAATGATTTTAGGCTCATGATTAGTATTGATGGGCCAGAAAATATAAATGATCGCAATAGAAAATTTTCTAATGGACATCTCGGAGTATTCAAAAGGGTTATTGATAAAATAGAGTTAATAAAAAAAGATTATCCCTGTTTATATCGTTATTTAAGTATCAATATGGTATTAACTCCCGATAATACATTTACAGAATACCAAGATTTTATTCAATCCAATATGTACATATTTAAAGATATTGGTGTAAATGCTTCGATAGTTTCTGAAATAGGCCTGGATATCAGCTATTCCCAGAGTGAAATTTTTATTGAAGAGTACAAATATTTCCAATTTTTAGTTCTTATCGATATATTTACAGAAATAGAATTCCCTCACCAATACCTAGTATTAATGAAAAATTATAAAAATGATTTATTAACATTTTTAAGAAAATTCCAACTTTATTCTGGTATACCTCATAAAGGAAAAATCAACACTACGGGCCAATGCATCCCTCTAAAAACTAGAATGTTTGTTTCTGTTGACGGGGATTTACATCCGTGTGAAAAGGTAATGGAAAATCATTCAACTGAACTAGGAAGTGTTTATACAGATATTGACCATAATAAGGTGAATCAACTATATAGATTTAATAGCAGTTTTTATGAAAAATGCGAAAATTGTTTCGCTTTAAATTATTGTTCCAATTGTATTGCGCTTTGTTCTGATAAAGATTTATGTAATTATGACGGATATGGCGAGTCTTGTGGATATATAAAAAATAATCTTGTTAATAATTTAGCTACTGTTTGCATTATTAGAGAACTTTCAACGAGAGGTTTACTATGAAAATTTTATATCTTTCTGCAACAAAAAAAGATTACTCTGTCATAGTAAATTTACATGATCAAGGTAATGAATTATTTGTTGTATGTGATTTGAAATATGGTTTAGGAGAAGACGATATTTCGATTCTTCTTAATTTCCCACCTATTGGGATTACCAATTGTAATTTTGATGATATTAAATTTGAAAAATTCGACTGTATAATTGATAAGAACAACATCTTACGCTCTTCAGAAATTAATTACATGACTTTGCCAACTTCTCAATATATTGATGAAAGTTATATTATGAATATCATTAATAAATCTACTGAAAAATTTAGTTTTCAAGATTATATTAAATTAACGCCAATTAAAACTCCTATACTATTTATATCTGATTTAGGTGATTCTTTCGATAAATATTACATAGCTAACAAACTTAAAATTCAACTTGAACGATTGGATGTAAATCCAATAATTATTACAGATTTGAGAGAATCAGCTATTCTAAAATCTTATATTTATCCTGATATTTTCTTTGATTGGAGAAGTCCAGTTGACTTTCGGTTAAGTTATCTAACATCCTGGATTAATTGGATAGAAAATAAAGAAAACCCTGACTTAATTATCTTGACTATACCTGGAAATTACAGCGAAGTAAGTGATGAACTTATTGGTGATCTGGGTGTATATAATTATCTTTTATCATACTCGTTATCTTGTGATTTCTCAGTTCTTTGCTCCTCTTATATATTAGAGGTTGAAAATGATAATTTTGAAAAATTTAACAGATCAAGATTTGGTTACGCTATTGATTTCCATATAAAAAATAATGTTTCTTTACTAAATGATGAACCAGTTTTTGATTCTTCCAATCGAGATTGTTTTAGAGTAAGCCATGACTATATTATAGAATTCGAGAAGGAATCCGATTGCAATAAAAATTTTGTTTACGTGAATAAAACTTATGAAAAACTAGCTAAAAGTGTTGTTAATAAATTGAAAGTTGATTAACCAAGGAGGAACATATGGAACATAGAAGCATTTACGATATAATTTTAGGGCTAATGTTACAAAATCATATCATTAAAGATCGAAACATAGATTATAAATCTTCTCTGTTAGGCAAAAATAATGATTTATCACCATCAGAATTATTTTACCTAATCAAAATAATTGAAAACCATTTTAATATTAATTTTTCATTAGAGGATTATCGGAATTATGGATTATCAACTTTAGAAAAAATTGTAAATAGAGTTTACAATTTAAATGGAGAGGAGGTGAATTATGAATAAACTACAGAAAACGAATCAAAGTACTTCTTCTATTAACTCATTACTTTCAAATTGTTCTTGTATAAGTAGAGGTTGTACAAATTGTAGTACGTGGGGCGATAATTTGGCACGCTTAAATCAGGATAAATATATTGGTTCAAAAAATATTTCTAATCAATATGTTACAGGAGACCCATGGTAATTAATAGAACGCACTTTAATCGAGTGCGTTCTATTAATTAGGGCAATTACTTATGGTTAATAAATTCTATTTGGAAATTTACAAAAATAATAAATCTCTTTTTACAGGTATCTCTTTACTAAAAATATGTAACTACTTTTTACTGCTAATCTGTCCTAAAATATATGGTGAGTTTATTAATGAGTTGCTATACCATGGTTCTAGCAAACAAATTATCGCGTATCTTTTACTAACTATCCTTTCACTTCTCATCGGTTTATTAATTTTTTGGCTTCAAAAAAATTTATATTTTAAAATAATAGAATGCATTAATAAATCACTAGTCGAGAACTATGATATGTTATCTTACGAAAGTCAAAAAAATGCAGACGAAATGCTATACTTACAACTTATAAGTGAAGACAGTCATATATTAGCCAATTCATTTTTAGAATTTATGGATGTTATCTTGATACACTTGCCACTTATGCTTTTTGGTTTACTATACTATTTATCTGTTAGCTCTAAATTATTAATATTTATTTTAATTTCTGTTCTTGTTCACTCATTATATTTATTATATATTATGAAAAAAGAAGAAAAATGGTACAAAGATTCACTACGGAATCAAAAATCAATTAATGATGTGGCATTTTCAAAAATTAAATCTCTCTGGCACTCAACATTAAACGATCTCACAGCATTTTTTAATTCGTATTATTTATTACAAAGAAAGAAATATTATAAAACTGAACAAGAAATAGAGTTAAAAACACAACTATCTGATCGTGTGTTTACTCTACTATCTGTTATTTTGACTTGTTCATTCTATTTTCTACTAGCAAAAAATTTAAACAGTTCTATTTTTACGGTTGGCGATTTTTATAAATACGGGAGTTACTATGGATATATAAATTCATCTATGATTTCAATATTAAATTATTTGATAGTAAGAAAAAAAGTTATAATTTCAATGGAAAGAATTAAGAATAATTGTATAATGAAGTCAGTGGTTCACAAAAGAAAAAATATTAATCATTCATGTAACAATCAAAAAGTTGAACTTCGTTTGGTTGACTGCTCATACGATATAAGTGATTATAACCTGATTGAAGACTTTTCTTATTCATTTAAAATCGGTGAAATCTACGTGATTAACGGAAAAAATGGTAGTGGTAAGACGACTCTTTTAAATTTAATATACGGTAATATTACACCAAATAAGGGAGTAATTATAAGTCACAGTTGGTTGTTAAAAAAAAGAATATTACTTAAGAATGAAGGAATAGATGACATCTATTATGATCAAATAATTATCCCTATATTAGATAAAGTATATAATGACTCTGATTGTTTTGCTGACACTACTTTATTTAAATTTTATAAAGATATTAACGGTAAACAGTACTCTCGCATGTCAACTGGTGAACAAATGAAAGTAGAAATTCTCATAGTTTTCTCTGAAAAATGCAAAGTATATCTTTTAGATGAACCGACAATAGGTTTAGATAATAATTCTATAACTTTGTTAAGAAATTTTTTAAAAAGAATTTCTCAAGTCTCAATCTTGATTATCGTATCACACGATCCTGAAATTGTAGATATGGCTGATAAAATAATTGATTCGGCTACTTTTAGAGAGGTGATTTAATATGCTCATACAAATAAGTAATTTGTCCAAGATTTTCGGTGATAACATCGCATTGGATAATGTTAATTTATCAATAAAAGAAAAAGAAATAGTCGGTCTTTTAGGACCGAACGGTGCTGGAAAGTCTACACTTATGAAATGTTTGTGTAGCTTAATGAATCCCTCTTCTGGCACAGTTTGCACTTACAACTGCAGTATATCTTCAGTCATAGAAGGCCCCGGAGTATATTTAGATCTAACAGGACGACAAAATTTAAATTTTTTCGGATCTCTTAAGAAGGTTACACAAGAAAGAATTGACTTTTGTAGTGATTTAATTAAATTGGGAAGTAATCTAGATCGAAGGGTGTCAACATATTCGATGGGTATGAAACAGCGAATTGGTCTTGCTGTTGCTTTACTCAGCGAACCTGATTTGTTGATTCTAGATGAACCAACAAATGGATTAGATGTCGAAGGTATTACAGATTTTTTAGAGGTTTTGGAATTAATTCGTAGTAACTTTAACACAAGTATATTATTGTCGTCCCATAAACTTGATGAAGTCGCAAAAATCTCTGATCGTTTTGTCTTTATTGATAATGGAAAAATTCTTGGTGAAGTGGAAAACATCCCACAATACGAGAAGATCATTGATTTTAAAAGCAAACAAAATAAATCTAGTGATTTTTTTAATGAATACAATGTAACTAAAATTAACCACGATTCCTATAGAATGACCTTAGCAGATAATGAAAATTTAGACTGTGCAATAAATAAAATAATTAAAGAACAAAATACTATCATAGATATTGATAAAAAAATGATTGATTTAGAATCCATATATCTAAATATTATAGGTAATAAAAATGACTAAACTAATACTTTTAGAATTAAAAAAATCTATATTGCAGAAGAAAATGATTTATTTTATTCTCTTGGGTTTTTTAATTGTTTCTGTATTCTTGGGATTTATGTTTATACAAGAACAGCAATTTATAAGTTCAGAAAATAATTATTATGAGAACCTGAGTAGAGAGTATCAAAAACTGATTGACATCAATAGAAATCAAAAAAAAATAGGGGTTATTTCTAAAGATGAAATGGATTCCCGTAATAATTATTATAATAAAATGAGACAATATATCTATACACATGAAATGAGCATCAATAATAAATCTAAAAACATGGCTGATCTCCATCATACAAAAGACTTTTTGATTGAACAAAGTCACGGTGTGTCGTTAGAATTTGACGAAGTGATGATCAATAACCCTAAATGGGTAGATAAACTCGATAATGACTTAGAATTGACCGAGCTTTTAATAGAAAGAAATATAAAGCCCTACTATTCCCCTTACTCAATAAATAGCTTTAATTTATTATATCAAATGGTCGAATCCCCTGGCTTTATTGTTGCAATAATAATTTTGATATTATTGTTTTCTTCCGATTTTATAAGTGATGATTTTGAGTCAGGTGCATACAAAACCTATTATTGCAGAGGTGCAAATTTAAGAAAAATATATATTTCCAAATCAATAACGGGTCTGGTGTTCTGTTTTATGAATCTTATAATTCTAATTGTTTCATCATTTATTATTGGTTACGTAGTGGGTGGACTAGGAAATCCTCAGTACCCTGTTGTTACTCTTAATTCAAATCAAATCGTTCATATTAGAATTGGTTTATTAAAATTATTAGGTTTAGTTTTGATTAACGGACTGATTGGTCCAACAGTTGGATTGATACTAAAAAATAAAAACTCTATTTTAAATTATTCTATTATATATTGTTTTGTACTCTACATAAACACTACCATCACAAAAATAGAAATACTTAATTTTTTGCCAAGTAACGCACTTCTGTCAACGGGAAATACTTTGTATTTTTTATATAATATAATCTTTGCATTTTGTTTATGGTTTGTAGGACTATATGTCTTCGTCACAGTTAGGTGGGAGCGTTAACATGACTAATATAATAAAAAGTGACTTTATAAATTTCTACAAGAATACATTTTCTTATATTGTTATTATTTTGTTTACTATATTATCCATAACAATCCTTAATAGTTATGAAAATAAATACTTTGGTAATATTAACAACAACTCAAGGTTTGATTATCATATGAATAATGAATTTATTATGATGCTTTTTGAGGACTATGATGATTTGAATCGTGAGCTTAATCAGTATAATATTGAAATTACTAAAAATATACAAGATAAAAATATTGACGAATATTTAACGAACCAGGAAAAATTTGATTTTACTTACTTGTTAAATGTCTATAATTCCATGAGCAACGGTGAAAAAGAAAACTATGCTCAAAGAGTCGATTTACTTTACCAGATGATTAATGATAGGGGTTATCAGATTAACACGCATGAAAAAATGCATGGTATCGACCTAGAAACGTTTGATTATTTAGTATCCTCTCAATATGTCAATATGTATGGAAAGACCCTCGATCATACCCCCATAAAAGCATATCAGAATACTGGATCCAGTTCTATTTTTAATTATATTAGAGATATATTACCTGTTTTTCTTCCCCTTATGATACTAATAGTTTCACTCTTTGTATTCGGAAGAGATCGTAATAGTAAAATATATGCAACACTTTTGCAGTCGGTTTCGAGAAATTCTTTGTTTACAAGTAAAATAATCTCAATATCACTTATAGTTCTGTCCTTGGTAATCATACAGATAACTTCTCTATCTATATATTATGGTTTGACCTTTGGGTGGCAATTTGAGATTCCTACATTAATTAATAAGAACATGATGATTGATTCATCAAAGTTACATAAAATGATGTTTACATACTCAATCAAAACAACGACCATAAAAGATACTGCTGCTATAGGAATCAATGTGGTAGAATTTTTTGATCCAATTTATTATTCTGAAAATTTAGTATTTATTAAACTGAGCATATTTTTACTTGCAACAATTCCTCTTATAATTCTTAATATCATATTCTTAACTGTTTTGGTTATGTTACTTTACACATCGTGGTTAAAAAGCAATAAATTATTTCTTGAATCAACTATTATTGCAGGATTAATTCTTTTATTTTCCTTCTATTCTCCCTTAGGAACATATTCCCCATATTACTACCTAAACTGTGTTCATCTCTTATGTTCTTTCTTTTCTCCACCAATTTTACAAGGGTATCTTGTTTTTATAGGTTGGATACTCCTCTGTTTCGTAATATTATTTAAAATTTCTAGTCAAATAGATTTCAAATAATTACCTCTTTCAATCCAATTGGATTTGCTAAAACAAATACTGGACCGGCTACAATGTTATAGACAAATCTGTTAGTTAATATAAAATAACAGAAAGAGGATATTATCATGGAAAAAAGAACAAGAAGAAAATTTACTGATGAATTTAAAACACAAATTGTGAAATTGTATCAAGGTGGAAGATCTGCAGGTGACCTTGCGCGCGATTACGATTTGAATGAACAGCTGGTGTACCGATGGGTAAAACAACAGACTACTTCAGGATCTTTCAAAGCTGCTGTTAATAGAACTGACGAAGAAAATGAACTTATAAAGCTTCGAAAAGAAAACCAACAGTTAAAAATGGAAAATGATATTTTAAAGCAAGCGGCGCTGCCTCCTGTACTCTTCGAGTTTCGGGGCATAGTAGTACATTGATTATGGGACGAAAATAGAGATTATACGTAATAATTCGGATAAATATTCAATTTCTTCAATGTGTAAATATCTAAATGTAGCAAGAAGCGCAATCTATTCATACAGGCCAAAGATAAAAGAGTTTGATCACTTTGAAGATGAAGTTATTGATGTATTTTATAAGAGTCATTCGATATATGGCAGTAGAAAAATCAGGGCTGAGCTTCAAAGAAAAAGAATAAATACATCACGACGCAGTATATCAAGAATTATGAGAAAACATGAACTGGTGTCAGTTTATACTAAAAAGAAGTATCGAAATCATTCATCTGATGTCAACGAATCAAAAATTGAAAATTTAGTAAACCGAGATTTCAATGATAGAAGTAAGTTGCAGGTTGTTGTCAGTGATTTGACTTATGTAAGAGTTGGGAATAACTGGAATTATATTTGCATACTTTTAGACCTTCATGCGCGAGAAATAATTGGATCAAGTTGTGGTGAAAGGAAAACGCCATCTCTTGTCCTGGATGCCTTTACGAAAGTAGGCGGAAATCTATCTAATATAAAATATTTTCATACCGATAGAGGTTCAGAGTTCAAGAATTACAGCATTGGCGAAATGCTTGGAGCATTTGGGATTACACGATCACTTAGTGCGAAGGGTACACCTAATGACAATGCAGTAGCGGAAGCCACATTCAAGATTATTAAAACAGAGTTTGTAAGGAGACGATCATTTGAGAGTCTCGATGAGTTAAAGGAAGAATTATCGACATACATTTATTGGTTCAATCACAAACGCATTCACTCGACTCTGGGTTATTTGAGGCCAGTCGAATACCAACAAAGACTAACTAGTGATTTTGTCTAAAAAAGTGTTGCCATACCAAATATCAGTCTTATTACTATCAGTATAGATAGGGTAAAGATTCTTTACTTCAGGGATTTCTCCACTATTTAGTCGCTTATTTGTGCTTCTTTCATTAGCATTCGTTTCTTCTATCTTCTCTTTATCGTCTAAAGAATCACTAGGAAATTGAAAGTATTCATCTTCAATCATGTACATAAAAAATAAGTTTGGCTTTCTTAATCCCTGTCTTACTTCTTCTAGCAACCCATGTTCTTTTAATGCTTCCATTGCTTTAATTACTGTAGGTTTACTGACTTGTAACATGCGCATCATCTCTTCACGCGTATAGATGAGATATACTTCCCCATCATCAGTTAACCATCTGTTTTTTAGTGATAACTCGTGTCTATCTTTTAGCATGGCATAAAGTAACCGCGCATCACTATTTAAATCTTTAAACTCATCTGTAAACAGAAATTTAGGAACTTGAAAAAATGTACTATTAATCACATCACTAACATGAAATCGTCTTCTTTGCGTCATAATTACCCCTTCTTTCTTAATTCTTTGATGCATGCACTTACACATGAAATGTATTCAAGAACCTATAGATTCCTGCATCAATATAGATCTATGTCTCAACTTTAATCATTAAATTAAAGAAAAATGAAAAATAGTGTATTTGATTGCTGGATGTTGCAATATTCGCGTTGATTTTGAGTTGAGTTTACCTTATAATATTTTTACAAGCGGTCAGTTAATCTGGACACGCTTAAAAGCACAATTTACGCAATTATAAATTGCATATTGTGGTGAATCACTTATTAGATAGTGCGAATATCTAATAAGGTTGTAACGCAGGTTGGAGCCGTAAAGGCTCTTTTTTTTGCGTTTACTTAAACTCACCATATTATTGATGATTTCTTTCAATGTCACTCCAAGATTATTTAGGAGTTCATCAACAATATCTAATCGAACACCTCCAGAATTTGGATATTTTAGTTTCTGAATTGTCGAGTGTGAAACACCTGCTTTTTTGGCAAACCCTCTAACAGTCAAACCGTTTTTTTTTACTTCATCAGCCACAAACTCAGAAAGTATAAATCTGAGTGGCTTTCTTTCCATTTCATCACCTCCATAAGCACAAAAAAACTCTTGATTTAGATAAAATCAAGAGTCTGTATTTATGCATATGGTGCCCGAGGACGGACTCGAACCGTCATGAGTTTTACCTCGCTGGATTTTGAGTCCAGTGCGTCTACCGATTTCACCACTCGGGCTTGTTGTTTGCTTAATAATAATATCTTAAAAGGGGCTTAAATGCAACCTAAAACTTAAAGTATTTCACATTAATAACGAATTTATTTATTTCCAATGAAAATAAAAGAGTTCACGTATGTGAACCCTTCTATTTCTTTAAAATTTGATCTTTTAATACTTGGTATTGTTCTTTATTAATCTCGAGGGGTTCATGGCGCATAGCACGTTCAATTTCAGTAAGTGCGCGTTGGTCATGACCATTTTCTTCCAAGATCATCGCTTTACGGAAATACCAAACACCTTTAAGTTCCTCGGGGGATTGTTCGATCAAGGTGTCAATGGCAGCTAGTGAGTCCATATCGTGATTAATAAAAATTGATTCATCCAAATCCAGTTTCTCAAGAAGCTGGGTGCGATTATCCATATCTGATTCACGAATAAAGGTACGCAATGCTTCAAGTGCTTGTTTGGTGGATTCAACTTCATCACGCATCAATGCATATTCATAAAGTTTCATTAAGTACTCTAATTTTTGATTGCGGTTCATATGAAGTTTCTCCATACCCTGCGCAATGCTTTGAACCTGCTCACTGTCATTTACACTCATAAAATAATTAAGTTTAAAGAAGTTACGGTTAAATGTGGGGATGGTCAGCTTCGCAAGCCAACTATCAATGTTTTTCGTGAAGGTTGGGGTGTCACTTTCCATAAATGCTTTCATTGCCTTATCACTCGCTTTTTTACCCAGTAATCGGATTAAAAGTTGGATTGCGATAAATGCAACGACAAAGATCATAAATATTTTTAAGTAATCCATGGCTTCCTCCTATTTGGAATATCTAGTACTATAATAGACTATTTCACGTAATAATGAAATCCCTATCACCATTATTCGAAGCTTTCAAATTCGATAATCCCACATGCGACCCCAAGCATTTCCGGATGTTTGTATGCATCACGTTGTAATTGAGTTGTTTTGGCCATGCGACTGATTTCATACATATCGGTTGTCCCATAGATGCGTTCCAGTGCTTGATATCGGTTATGTGATGAAGCAATTACTTCAAAGCGATTTCCAAACTGAACGATATGGCTGTTTGGATCACCAATTAAAGCCATAATACCGCGATGAATTAACCATGTTCGGGTAATAAACGCTTTAAAATGATGTTCGGGGAAGGTCTTTGTAAAGAAGTCATGTGCTTGCTTGAGGGATGCATCGATGGCTTGTGGTGATAAATCGGCATCACGTTTGATGTGGATGTTAAGCATCATGGTGTATTCAGGAAAACGGTGTTTTTGTTGTTGGGGTAAGTGCATGGTGTCATGACCACTTCGTTCAATCTCCGCATAACTGAAGGGAAAGATTTGATAGCGCAAACTTCCAAGTTCAAACATTTCAAAACGGAACATAAAGCGTAACCAGATGACATCACTATCGCTGAGTCCATAATGATCATTGGATTTATGATAACGTTCAATACGATAGTTTAGGTCTTGAATGCTGGCGTTAAAGATTGCATCGTCAATACCACGCTGAATATATTGTGCTTTGAGCTCAGGAAGCATATAAAGCGTTCGCATGAGCCGTTCTTGGGGATTGAGTTTCAAGATAGGGAGTGCATTCTTTTCACCCGTATACGGCTTCTCACAGGTTTCCAAGACATATTGATAGTTATCATATTGTGAGATTAGGATTGAAATTGCATCGTCATTAAACTGTGCTGTTTTTAATAGTTTCTTAAGCATTAGGCCACCTCTTTCATAATTTGGAAAAAAAAGACATCATGAAGATGTCTTTTAAGCATTAATTGAGAAAATATCTTCAGACTCGGGTGTTACCGATTCCCCTTCTTTAAGAAGCGTAATGGATTGACCTGAAGTTAGAATAAAAGGACTTATTAAAGATTTTCCGTTTTCACGGATATAATCAAGATCCACAGTGGTTAACAGATCACCTTGGTTAACCTTATCCCCTTGCTTCACAACACCATTAAATCCTTTACCATTAAGTTCCACCGTATCAATTCCTAAATGAATTAACATCTCCACACCACTTGCATCCGTAATGCCAAAGGCATGACCTGTAGGAAAGACTAAGGTTACATCACCACTGATGGGTGCATAGACCTTCCCCTCAGTAAGTTCAAGGGCATAGCCATCCCCCATCATTTTGGTTGAGAACACTTGATCTGGTACATCCTTAAGGGCTAAGACGGTACCGGTACCAAATGAACGGTATGATTCTTTATTTTTTTTAAACAAACCAAACATAATATCGTCCTCCAATCGGTTTCTCTAATTTTATCATATTATTTTAAAAATATAATTGCTAAGTGTTTGAAATTTACGCATAAATTTCGTAAACGATTTCGGATATGGCGACTAAGCCTTGAAATCGTGAAGTGATTCAAGTAATGCCACCAAGAATTCGTAGGTACGGTCAAATGACGCAATATCCAAACGTTCATCCGGTGTATGAATATCAAACATAATTGGACCAAAACTTACGATATCGATATGAGGCATTTTACCCTTCCAAATTCCAAGTTCCATTCCACCATGTGTTGCTTCGGTTTCCATGTCTTGACCACGAAGTTCTTTATAAACACTCATTGTACGTTCGCGTAGTTTTGACTTCGCATCATAGTTCCATCCAGGGTAACGTGATGTAAACTCGGTCTCAAGATCATTTTGTGCTGCAATCCACTCAACTTGACGCATTACCGTATCTAAGACAAACGCTTGGGTTGCACGAATCGACATGGTGATTTCAAGTTCTTTTTCGTCTAAACGAACCGTTCCAATATTTGAAGACGTGATGACCAGGCCTTCAATTGCTTTACTCATTTGAATTACACCGTAAGGAAGCATAAAGAGTGCATCCACAACACGAAGTGTGTCTGCTTCACATAAAGCTCGAGTTGTATGACCTTCTGTTAAGGTAAAGTTTAAACCGACATCACTGAATTCATATTGTTCTTTAAAGCCTGCTTCCATTTCTTTAAACCATGCTTTAAATCCTTCAATATCTTTCATAGCTAAGGTGAAATCATGTTCACGCGTAATCGCGTTCATTTTTAAACCACCCTCTGCGGCAACCACACGGAAATCAAAGTGATCGAGTGCACGACGCATAATGATTCCTGCAATCTTGGAAGCATTCCCACGCTCTTGATCAATTTCACCACCTGAGTGACCGCCTAAAAGACCACGAATCGATACGGTAATTGTATCCGAATCAACATCTTCAAATTGTACTGCCTTCGCAAGACGTGCACGCACACCCCCACATGAGGATACATACGTTTCAACTTCACCCGATCCATCCAAACCAATGCATAATTCTGACTTAAGCATTGATGTATCAAGTTCAGTCGCACCCGTTAATCCCGTTTCTTCTTGGACCGTAAAAACACATTCAAGGGCAGGATGTCCCGTTTCTGAGTCCGCTAAAATCGCCATCATATAAGCAACCCCAGCACCATCATCAGCACCCAGTGTTGTATTATTTGCATAAAGCATCCCATCTTTAATGATCAGTTCGATTGGATCCACATCGAAATCATGATCACTGTCTTTGTTTTTTTCCGCAACCATATCTGTATGGGATTGAAGCATTACAGTCGGTGCATTTTCATAACCTTGAGTTGCCGGCTTAAAAATAATCACATTCCATAATTCATCTTGGATGTAGTTTAACCCTAATCCTTTCGCAAAATCAACTAAGTGATTACTGATTGCTTCTTCATTAAACGAAGCACGAGGAATCGCACTGATTTCTCTAAAATATTTCATTACAACTGATTCACTCATAAAAGACCTTCTTTCTTGTTATTTGTCGTATAAATCATATCACATTCCTTTGAAATATCACATAAATCAATTATATTATTAATAAGGAGGAGCAGTATGAAAAAATTTATCACAGAATTCAAAGAATTCGCAATGCAAGGGAATGTGATTGACATGGCAGTTGGGGTTGTTATCGGGGGTGCGTTTGGGAAAATCGTAACGTCACTGGTAGCAGATATCTTTACACCACTCATTAGTTTATTAACCGGGGCCGCAAACTTTGAGGACTTGAAATGGGTTATTAAACCTGCAGTCGGTGAAACACCAGCCGTTGTCATGAGTTACGGAAACTTCCTACAATCAACAATCGACTTTATTGTTATTGCTTTATGTATCTTCATGGTAATCCGCGCTATGAATAAATTTAAAAAAGCACCTGAAGTTGTGGAAGAAGCACCCGCACCAAAATCAGATGAAGTTGTCTTACTTGAAAACATCTTAGAAGAACTTAAGAAAAATAAATAATCGCTGAAAAAGCATAAAAAAATAACACCTATTATAAGCGGTGTTATTTTTCTTATAGTAGTATTATAGCTACCATAATAGATTTTGTCTCCCAAACTAAATCCACCATGTCTAAGATTCATCACGTCTCAGACAAATCTATTATATCAAATTTTTCTTACTTTTCAAATGCTTCTTGCAAGCGTTCGGTTAAGTATGTATTGCGTTTGGCTTCATGGTGATTTTTAACCGCAGTATTAAAGGCTTCCAATTCACCAACTAAGACCAATGATTTCGAAGAGCGCGTTGCTCCGGTATAGTAAAGACGACGTGATAACATGCGGTAAAAATCACGCACCGCTACAAGAATGACAATGGGATATTCCGATCCTTGTGCTTTATGAACACTCATCGCATAAGCATGCGTAATGTTTATATAGGAAGATGGCTCATACTCGACGAAGTTTCCGTCAAAATCAACGACCAAACGTTTGGCTTCAACTTCCACAAGCATCCCAATATCCCCATTAAATACAAAATCATCCGGTTGATTTTTAAGTTGAAGGATTTTATCCCCTTCCCTAAAAATACGTGTCCCATACATAATCTGTGCTTTTTGAGGACTCTCAGGATTACACATTTTTTGAAGGAAGTGATTTAAATTATCAATCCCAGCCGGTCCCGAGTACATGGGTGCTAAGACTTGAATATCGCTTAAATCATAACCGCGTTGCATGGCTTCATCCACAACCTTTAAGACAATATCTTTGACACTGCCATAACGGCTATCAAAGAAACGGACATCACGATGATAATTTGAAACATCCAGAAGACCTTGATTCATATTGACGGCTAAGTCGATAACTTCAGATCCAGCCTCTTGACGGTAGTTTCGTTCTAATGAAATTGTTTTAAATACCTTTGATGCAATTAAATCCCCCAATACAAAACCACTGCTCACTGATGGAAGCTGATCTTTATCACCCACAAACAGCAGTTTTTTTACCTTCTCCGATGCTTTTAAGATATGAGCAAGAAGCCATGTATCCACCATTGAAAACTCATCGATAATTAAAATATCGGTTTCTAATGGGTTTTCTTCATGCATACCAAACTTATTGGATTCCAAATCCCATTTAAGTACAGAGTGAATCGTAGCGGCTTGGACGTTGGTTAATTCTTCCAAGCGTTTTGCGGCACGTCCAGTCGGCGCACACAAGGTAATGTGTAACCAGGGACAATTTGCTTGGAGTAATGTGACCACACCTGAAAGCAAGGTACTTTTCCCCGTTCCCGGTCCACCGGTTAAAATCATGACATCTTCACGTAAAAAGGACTCAATGGCTTCACGTTGGGTATCATCAAATTCAATGCGTAACTGTGATTCAATCGATGCAATTTTAGATTCCAAATCATCCAAATCAAAATCATAGCCTGAGTATTTAAAATCCTTAAGGGTTTGGGTAACATAAACTTCACTATCATATTGTGTACGGTGGTAAAGACGGTCACCATCTTCAACCAATTCACCGCTTTGAACCAGAGCTTGATACGCCGATTCAACACGCTCTGCATCGCCCATTCGTACCCCATCAAACAATTTGTCTTTGGTTATAAAACTGTCGCCAGCCCCCAAACAAATTGTTTTATAACGGTCAAGGACCAGTGCCTCAACTCGCAAGGGATCATCAAGTGCATAGCCAAGCGACATTGCGACTTTATCGGCCGTTTTAAATCCAATACCATCGACGTCATAAACAAGACGATAAGGATTTTCACGAATTACTGAAATCGCATTATCACCATATTCTTTGGTTATTTTAATAATTTGCTTATTCCCAAGTCCATGGGCAAGCAAAAACGATACCGCATCTTCTTGCGCATCTTGTTTTCGAATCACTGAAATAATCATTTCCGCTTTTGCTGCAGTGATTCCCTTAACTTCAAGTTTAAAGGACTCATCTTCACGAATTTGATCTAATACATCTTCGCCATAGGTATCCACAACTGCGGTTGCCGTTTTTTGGCCAATACCAGGAAAATTGGGTCCACTTAAAAAACGAATAATGAAATCACGGTGTTGGGGAAGCATTTGTTTAAAGGCAATGACATCAAACTGCATGCCATAACGTGGATCTTCAACGTAATCCCCTGTAAACTCATAAAACGAATCCAGCTCTAAAGTCGCTAAAGGGCCCTTAATGGTCATCGGTTTTTGATTGCTATTGAAAAGAACAATCCGGAAAATACCATATCCAGATTGTTCATTTTTAAATATACATGTTTCGACAGATCCTTTAATCGTTTGTTCCATAATATTGACCTCAAATCTAACCTAAAAACATTGGTAAAATTACAGTTAATGTTGCGAAGGCATTGTTCAACATATGGACAAAAATTGCCCCCCATATTGAACCGGTTACCTCAAATGCCATAATCATAAAAATTGCCATACCTGAATAAGGAATCAAGTAAATCAGTTGCGTTAAATCTCCAGTTGTCATCATGCTGGGTAAGATATGGATTAACCCAAAAAGAAAACAGGATATCGCAATGCTTGAATAATATGATTTTTCAGAACGAAGGGATTGGTATAATGCTCCGCGAAAGACAATTTCTTCCACGATTGGCGCAAAAACAATCGTCGCAAACATATTCAGAAACGGAAAATTACGTAACCCTTCATTAACCGCATTTTGATTTGCACTGACCGTACCACTTCCTAGAATTAATTGAACCAACAAGCCCAATGCAATATTAAATAAAAGCAAAAGACCCGCAATCCTAAAAACAGGAATTATATTTGTACGTATGTTTCGTTTAAAGAAATAATAGCTTGCACGTAATTGTCGATGTACAATTGCAACCGTGGATATCAGCGTAAAAAGATAGATAAACATTGCGACACGAGGTGTCACAACAGTTTGGGAACCACTAACCAAAGCTCCTAAGCGTGGGTAAAGGTATTGATATCCACAAAAATAATTTATAATCACAAGAATCAATTGCAGGGGTGTAAATTCAAACCGTCCCTGATCAAGATCATAATTTCGAATCATACTTCACTTCGTTTCCATCAGTATCAAATACACGATCAATACGACCACCACCAAGGCATTCTTCACCAAGATAGAAAACCGCTTCTTGCCCCAACGTTACCGATTTCACATCATCAATCATTTCAACACGTAATCGAGTCTCATCAAGCCATGAAATACGAACTTTAATATCTTTTTGACGGTATCTAAATTTTGCGGTACATTCAAGATCTACTTTTTCATCCGTAAACCAGTTCATTTCCGCAATCTCGGCAGCACCTGCAAAGAGCATCGGATGGTCTGCACCTTTTCCAACATAAATACGGTTTGTTGATAGGTCTTTCCCCACCACAAACCATGGACCTACTGCTGTACTGATATCTAAACCATGACGTTGCCCTATTGTATAGAACATAACACCTTGATGTTTTCCAAGTACTTTTTGTGTATCCACATCAATAATATCCCCTTCCACATCCTTAAGATAGTTTTTGAGGAAATCACGATATTGACGTTCACCTATAAAACAGATACCCGTAGAATCTTTTTTGGTTGCTACCGGTAAATCTAATTCTAAGGCGATACGGCGAACTTCATCTTTAGTCAAAGAACCTAATGGGAATAATACCCGTGGTAAGACTTCCGGACGTACACGACTTAAAAAATACGTTTGATCTTTGTTTTGATCTACAGCACGGTACATTTTCCCATCACGTGTGATGGCATAATGACCCGTCGCAAGTGCTTCAAAACCATTCGCATCCATAAAATCATAGAATGCATCAAACTTCACAAAACGATTGCATAAAATATCCGGATTCGGAGTATTCCCGCGTTCTGTTTCTGCTAAGAAAAATGAGAACACATGATCCCAATATTCTTTAACGTAATCCACGCGAAGTAATTCTAAACCTAAATGGTCAGCAACACGTTTCGCATCATCATAGTCCACTTCTTGTGAACACATATCATCTTTAATTGTTGGGTTTCCCAGAATATCATTATTCGCAAAAGAATCCCAGTTACGCATAAAAGCGCAAGTAACATCATGTCCTTGCGATTTTAATATATGAGCCGCGACTGCGCTATCGACGCCTCCAGATAAACCTACTAATACTTTCATTTTTCATCATCTTTCATTGCCATGCTGCATGACCCATACTTTGGACAGGTTGGATCACACGAATGTCTGTTTGCCGAACGTAATTCCGGCGGTAGAAATGCATCGATTTCTTCTTCATCATACCCCACTAAGAATGATTTATCATTCATAATGATTGGACGTTTTAAAACGGATGGATGTCGTTGAATAAATGTAATTAATTCACTCATCGATAATTCCTCTAAATCAAGTTGTGATTCTTGCATCACTTTCGAACGTTTAGAGATAATATCTTCCGTACCGTTTTCACTTCGCATAAGTAAATGTTTAATTTCTTTTTCGCTAAGAACCGATGTAAATATGTTTTTTTCAATAAATTTTAAATTCCGATCTTTAAGCCATTGTCGAACTTTTCGACACGACGCACAACCAGGAGATGAATAAAGAACAATCATGTGCAAACCTCCCTTTTAATCAATTATACATTTTATATGTATATTTTGAAAGACCTAGAAAATAATTCTAGGTCATAATTCATGAATCTTTTTGATATTTATGATAAGTGAACTTAGTCGCGTTTCCAATCAAGACCAAATTTTGCTTGGACATCATGCAATGTCGCTTGAGCTTGAGGACGAACACGGGATGCGCCTTCCGCTAAAACATCATTAAGCGTATTGGATTCAATGCACTCGTGATAACGTGCTTGAATCGCCTCTAATTCAGCGCAAACAACGTCTGCGACTGCCTTTTTGAAGCTTCCATATTGTTGGCCTTCAAATGCTTTTACGGCATCATCAATACTGATTTCTTTCAATGAAGCATAGATCGTCAACAAGTTCGCAACCCCTGGTTGGTGTTCTGGATCATATTGCACAACACCAATACTATCGGTCACTGCAGACATAATTTTCTTACGTGCTTTTTTAGTGTCTTCTTTTAAATAAATGACACCTTTGTCCCCTTCGCGATCGGATTTACTCATTTTCTTGCTTGGATCTTGTAAGGACATAATGCGTTTTCCAACCTTCGCAATGACCGGTTCTGGAATTTTAAACGTTTCCCCAAATCGATTATTAAAGCGTTCGGCTGTATCACGTGCTAATTCAACATGTTGTTTTTGATCTTCACCAACAGGTACAAGTTCTGCGCCATGAATTAAAATATCGGCTGACATTAAGGTTGGATACGTATAAAATCCTGCACTTAAGGAAACACCACTGTCTTTTTTATCTTTATATTGAGTTTGTCGGTTTAATTCACCCATTGGGGTAACACACGATAATAAGAAACCAAGTTGCGCAATCTCAGGAACATCACTTTGAAGAAAGATGTCCGTTTTTTGCGGATCAAGACCACATGCAAGATAAAACGCTAAGGCATCTCTTAAATTTGTCTCGAGTTCTTTTGGATCAATAGGCATGGTAACGCAGTGTAGATTCGCAATAAACACACTCAAATCGTATTCATCTTGGGAAGATACAAATGGCTTTAACGCGCCAATATAGTTTCCTAATGTTAATTGTCCTGTTGGTTTAATACCACTAATCATTCTTTTTTTCATTTCATTGTCCTCCATAAACATCCATTAAATAGATTTCTTCGGCACGTTCTGCTGTAATTTCTTGGGCATCGACCAAACGATTTAATACATGACGTTGCCGTGCTTTAGCCGCCTTGAAATTTGAGCTTAAGGCGTAATACGACGGTGATTGTGGCAAGCCCATTAAAAGGGTAGCCTGGCCTTCATTCAGTTCTGTAGGAAGAACGTCAAAGTACCCCATGCTAGCATGATAAATCCCAGTATAACCATCACCGTAATAGATTATATTAAGATACATCTCCAAAATTTCTTCTTTTGTATACGTTAAAAGCAAGTCACGCGTTACAAAATATTCTGATACTTTCCGCACAAAAGAGGCGTCGTGATCAAAATATATATTTTTAGAAACTTGTTGGGGAATGGTTGATCCCCCTTCCACAAGTTTACGACTTTGAATATTATGAACAATCGCACGTAAAACCGCACGTACATCCATCACCGATTTCCGGCTAAACAAACGGGTATCTTCCGTTGCCACCATGGCTTTCAAGGCAATGTCTGGAATTTCATCGATTGTTGTATATGCTTCATCTTTTTTTAATTCGATTAAAACCGTATCAATTGGTTTTTTCTGAATTACCAATTGATACTCTTTGTATCCGAAAAATATGATGACCCCCGCAACCACCAAGGCAACGGTCACAATCATTAATACAAGCTTTCGTATCAATTTTCTCATATTCACACATCGTAATAAAAAACACAGTCGCCTGTGTTTTTTATTGTCCCATCGACTTCATGATTTGACGAATTTGCGCTTCAGACGGTTTACGTCCCATTTGCATGTACATCGCACGAATCATTTTTTCGTTAATTGGTGGGTTTTCTTTTAATTGTTTTTCAAAAATCTTCTTAGTAACAAAGAAAGCAATTAAAGCACCAACTGCTCCTCCTAAAAGAAAATAAACAATTGATAAACCTGTTGTACTTATTAGTGTTAACATACTCTCACCATCCTATATCTATCTATATTTTATAACGATTCCTTGATAAACACAAGGACCGATTTAATCATTCAAAATAAAAACCCAAAGGGTTGATATTATTCCCTGTGTTAACAGGTGGGTATCCTGTTATGTGTTTAGGATTCTAATAAATTAGCTTTCACACCACGCATAAACATCCAGATTCCCTTATATCAAAGTGTCGGAAATATATTTCCCTTTGGGCACCACTATTATAACACACAATTCATGGTTTCGTGATATACTATATGAGAAAATTACGAGGTGAATGTATGAAATTAAGTAAAAGTTTCTTTTATACCATTAGGGAAGATGTTCGTGATGAAGATTCTACCAGTGGTAACCTACTCGTTCGAGCTGGGTATATTAAAAAAAGTTCTTCCGGGGTATATATGTATATGCCACTCGGTTTAAAAGTTAAAAATAAAATCGAAAATATTATCCGTGAAGAGATGAATGCCATCGATGCACAGGAAATGACCATGCCTACTTTGATTCCTGAAGATGTTTATGTAGCCTCAGGACGTCGTGATATTATTGGTACAAGCATGTTCCAATTGGATGACCGTTTTAAAAAACCATTTGTTTTAGGTCCTACGCATGAAGAGTTGTTTGCGCAAGCAGCACAAATGAAAATTCGTTCGTATAAAGATATGCCATTTAGCCTTTATCAATTTCAAACGAAATTTAGAGATGAAGCACGTCCTCGTTTTGGTTTAATTCGTGTTCGTGAGTTTGTGATGAAGGATTCCTATACCTTTGATGCTGATCTTGAATCTGCAGATAAGTCCTATGACGCAATGTTTGAAGCATACAAACGCATCTTTGATCGTGTTGGATTGGATTATCGTATTGTTCGTGCAGATACAGGTATTATGGGTGGATTGCTCTCTGAAGAGTTCCAAGCTGTTACTGATATCGGTGAAGACATCTTAGTGCTTGGCGAAGAGACTGGATATTCAAGTAACCTTGAAGTTGCGGAAAACGTATATCGTATTCAATCTGATGAACCATTCTTAAGTAAAGAAAAAGTCTACACACCAAATGCACGTACGATTGAAGAGGTTGCTGAGTTTTTAAAACAACCGGTTCAAAAATTTGTTAAAACATTAATTTATCGCTTGGATGATCAATATGTTGCAGTTTGTGTACTAGGTGATCGCGATGTAAACGAAACAAAACTTGCGAAATTATACAAAGCAACTGAAGTTGAACTCGCAGACTTTGAACACGTTCAAAAACATACAGGTGCTTCTGTTGGATTTGCAGGACCTGTAGGTCTTGAAATTGATGTTGTTGTTGATAAGATGATTGAAGGATTACGAAATTTCACAGTTGGTGCAAATGAAAATGACCACCACTTCATTAATGTGAATCATTCTGATTTTGAGGCAACACACATTATTGACGTATCAAATGTTAAAGAAGGCGATCCAAACCCAGATGGTAAAGGTGTGCTTACATTCTCAAAAGGGATTGAAGTTGGAAATACCTTTAAACTGGGTACAAAATACTCAAAAGCTATGGGTCTTGAATACTTAGATCAAAACAATAAACTTCAAGATGTATATATGGGTTCTTATGGGATTGGATTGGGTCGTACCCTTGCAGCTGTTGTTGAACAAAACAATGATGAAAATGGTATTGTATGGCCAATGAATCTTGCACCATTCCAAGTAGCAATCGTTGTTATCAATAATAAAAACGAAGAACACATGGCCTTTGCAGATGATCTCTATCAAGAATTAAGCCAAGCTGGACTTGAAGTAATTCTCGATGACCGTAAACAACGTCCTGGTATTAAGTTTAACGATATGGATCTAATTGGTGTTCCATTACGAATTACGGTAGGACGTGATGTGGAACACGGTGAAGTCGAACTTAAAGAACGTAAATCAGGTAATGAACAAAAAATTAAACGTGAAGACATTCTGAATGTCCTCAAATCTTATATGTAAAAAAACAAAAACTGGATAATTAGGTCCAGTTTTTGTTTATGCCTTTATAAAAAAAGAAGCCGAAGCTTCTATTCTTTTTCCTCACGATGATGTTTCAATACAAACATTCCGATTCCTGAGATTAATAATAAACTACCGTAAAGTAAGACATTGTTTGCACTTACGCCTGTTTGTGGTAGTTGTTCTTTACGAACACCTAATACTTCAGGTTTTGTTGGTTCTACGGGTTTTGTAGGTTTTACGGGTTTTGTAGGCTCTACAGGTTTTGTAGGCTCTACAGGTTTTGTAGGCTCTACAGGTTTTGTAGGTTTAGTTGGTTCTTTTGGTTCATGTGGATCTACAATAACAGGTTTGTCATAGTAGTTTGTAACGGTTAATCCGTCTTCACTATAAACCGCAACATAACCTTTAGGTACGTCCAATTCTTTAATGGTATAAACATAGTCTTTACCATTTGGATCTGTTTTAGGTAAGTCTTCAAACACTGCTGTTTCTTCACCATTTACTAGATCTACCGTAATGCCCATTTCAATACCATCACGTACTAAACCAAATGTGATTGTAGGTTTAACACTTGGACCACCGTCCCAGATTTTATGTGCAGTAATATCAATTTTCTCGACGATAAAGTGATTTGTAATTGTGAGTGCATCAGTTTGTTCCATTTCATATCCTTCAGGAACATTAACTTCTTTAGCAGAATAAACAATTTCTTTTCCTGCTTCATCAAAGATTGGTAAATTCTTAAATGTTACCACATTAGTACCTGATGTTAATGTTTCAAGATGATTTTCAAGTGCAATATCATTTGCATACAGTTGAATTTGGATGGTTGGGTGAACCGCAGGTCCACCAACCCATACTTTGTTTACAGCTACATCACGTAGGTTATAGGTATTGGTTACTTCAAGTCCATTTTCAAGTTTGATATAGTTCTCTAAATCTGTTGTTTCCTTAACGGAATATGTATATTCATTGCCTTCTTTGTCGAATTTTAACTGTTTTCCAAAATCAGCGGTTGTTTGACCATCAACCAATTCAATGGATGCACCGTCAACACGTTCTGTAACACCCTTTGCGCTACGGTATAGATCAAAGGTTACTGTAGGACGTGGTGATGAACCACCCACCCATTTCTTTGTCGCTACAACATCAACACGTTGATAATCGTTGTAGATTGACTTCGATTGGGATTTTTCAGTCATTTCAATTTGATATTCTGTTGTATCTAACTCAAAACCATCACGTGTTTTGATTTCTTTTAAGGTATAACTACCCGGTTCAAGATTAAAATCAAAGATACCATCTTCATTGGTGATTCCTTCAATTTTCTTTCCATCTTTATCTGTAATCTCAAAGGTAACGCCTTCAAGAACTTCATCTGTATCTTTAATAAATTTTTGCACGCGGAATACACCTTTATCCTTCATTTCACCACCGATTGTTGCATCATCAAACATATTCACAACCGATGTATCAGTATAATGCTTTGGTGTATCCGTTACAAGATTTCCCGATTCATCTTTATATTCAATTGTTGACGAGTTTTTATAATTTTCAAGTTTCTTATCAAAAGCACGCGTATCATAAGTAACTGTAAATGTTGTCTTTGCTGCTTTTTCTTTTGGAATCATGACTGTTAAGACTTGACCTTCTACAGTAATTGTTCCGTATTCCTTATTAAATGCTTCAGCACTAATATGTTTGAGTTCTCCATTCGCTTCAACATCAACCATAATCGATCCATCAACCAGTTTATGACCTTCACCAATTGTATCGATTACCTTAACATCAGATTGTACTGCTTCTTTAGGACTGTTGATGTTTAACCACCAGTTCATATCGCCATGAACTTCTGTGGAGAATGTTCCTGTTTTCCAGTAAAAGATTGGACTTGGTTCGACACCTGTAGGGGTTCCAGGTTGTGAGATTGTAATCATTTGCTTATCCAATGAACCCAATCCAAGATTGGTAGGAAGTTCCGCAATTTTATCATCTTCACCACGATATGCATTATCGTATACTGATTTTAGATTAATCGTACCTGTAACGTTTTCAAGTTGAAGTACGTCTTCCATAAATTCAAAATGGATGTGACTTCCATTAAAGGTTAACTCACCAAGAGTAATTTCTTTTCCGTTTTTATCCTTAGCAAGTACAGGCATTTTTGAACCCATAGCACGAAGGGAACGTAAGCTAACTTCATCATTACTTGGTAATGTTAAGTCAAAGAAGTCTCCAGGTTTAAATTTAACTTTTTGACCGTTGTTCATATCACTGAACGCCAAGTTAAATTCGATCGGTTGACTTGGATTGTTAATTAATCCCTTAGGATTAACGTCGAATTGGGTAAAGATCGCTTCGTTTGTATAATCTTTAGGACTGCTTGATGCATTCACATTTGTTGTAATACCCGAAACGATTAGAACTAAGGCTATTAGTGACCTTAGAATCAACTTTTGCTTCATGTTTTTCATATTCTCTCCTTTGCTTGTGAACTTTCATAACCTGCTCACAATCTCTTTGTATATGTAGTATATGCGGTTTGTCACAAAACTTACACATTTTTGCACCTTTTTGTCACAAAGTTTTCACGATTCCTTACAAAATGTATCTAATGAACAAACTCAAGCATTTGTTCACTTATTTATGCAGTGTAACACACATCTTTTTGCACAATAAAAAAACCTACACGCATGTAGGTTTTGTTTCGCTATTTTCTTTTTTTACGTCTAAGGATTAACCCCAGCGCAATCAGACCCAGCGCAGCTGTATACTGCATCTGAGGTCCACCTACCCCTGTATTTGGAAGAGCACTCAAGCGATCTTTACTCATTCCTAACACATTAACTCCATGAAGTGGTGGTACTGATGGTTTGGTTGGTCTGTTGTTTAAGGAACCAACTCCATTATCTATTTTTGTATAGGTATTAATTGCGGTTAAACCATCCGCACTGTATGTAATTTTATAACCAGGAACATCATGTTCCACAATATGGTACTTAATTCGTTTTCCAAAATCATCAAACACAGGCTGACGTCTAAAACTGATTGACTTAACACCCGACCCTAAGATTTTTTTCACACCAAGGGGTTTGTTGTTGGCATAAAGTTCAAAGACAACATCCGGTTTATCATCTGGTCCACCAACCCATACTTTATGGGCAGTGATGGTTTGAGAACCTGGATTGAAGGTATTCGTTACGGTTAATCCGTCCGCACTATAGCTTACGTCATACGCTTCATGTTTCGAACGTTCTTGAACCGTATAGTGAATGATTGATCCATCTTGATTACGAACTGGTAGTTTTGTAAAACGTGCTTGGGTCGTTCCGTCATGCAAGGTTGCCGTCTGATGCGTCTTAACGCCATCTGCATACAAATCAAAAATCACGGTTGGACGATTGCTTGATGCACCACCCACCCATTTCTTCGTTGCAATCACATCACGAATTCCTTGGTTATACGTATTGGTTACGGTAAGTCCATCTGAACTATAACTTACGTCATAATGTTCAGGTACATTCACTTCTTCAACACGATACACAATTTTTGTTCCTTGTGCTGTATAAACAGGCACATCCGCAAAGGTAACCGTCTTCTCGCCAGAAGCAAGAACTTGGGTCATCCCTGTAGCCTTTTGATCAGCGTAAAGCTCAAAGGTAACATTTGGACGTGACATTGGGCCACCATTCCATCGTTTTGTCACACTTACATCACGCATGCCTTGATTAAAGGTATTTGTAATCGTTGTTCCTTGATAGGATACATCGTAATTTTCAGGAACATCACGTTCTTGTACTGAATATACAATATCAATACCTGCCTCATCACGTTTTGGTAGGTTTGTAAATGATGCTTCATGTTCTCCATGTTGGAGCGTCAGTGCATGTTCTGTTTTAACGTTATTCGCGTATAAATCAACTACAATTGTAGGATGTTTTTCTGGACCATCAACCCATACTTTTTTAAATGCAACTTCCGTTACACCTGGATTGTAAGTATTGGTTACCGTTAAGCCATCATCACTGTAAGAAGCATCAAAGAACTCAGGTCCTTGTATTTCTTTTACACGATACTCAAAACGTCGTCCTTGCGTATCAAACTCAGGAACATCTGTAAACGATACCGAAGCCATCAAAGGTGTCAGTGTTTCCTTTTGATTCGGTACAGCTTCAAAAGCTTTATCTTCAACACGGCGATACAACTCAAAAACAACATTGTCCCGTGCTTTTTCGCCACCAGACCATACTTTAAAGGCACTCACCGTTTTTAATGGCGCATGATAGGTATTGGTAACCTCGATTGTATTCGCGTCTGTTATCGGTGCTACGGAAACTGTATAGTTTTCGGGTACAGAAACTTCGCGAACAGCGTATTCATACGGTTTACCTTGATGATCATTTTGAGGAACATCCACAAAATCAAGATGGGATTGACCCGAAGGCAATTGTTCTTGCATGCCTAATACATCTATAAATTCATCGTGTGTCCCTTTTAAACGTCGCGTTAATTGGAATGTAGTGTCAGGACGAACTTCAGGTCCATCAACCCAAGTTTTTAGAATACGAATGGATGTCGTAGGTGATACGTAGTGATTATAAACTGTTAAGCCATCGGGACTGTATTGCGTTACCGTATTGGGTACCGACGTTAATTCCTTAACAAAATACGTATACGTTTTACCTTCGTCATCACGCACTTCTAAATCTTCAAAAACGGTAGTTGTTTCTCCATCACGTAAGGTTTGAATCATACCCGTTGATTCCCCTACTTTATCGGATGGGGATGTCGTACGACGCAGTTCAAACTCAATATCAGGACGGGGACTTACACCATTCGTCCAAACTTTTTTCGCAGTGATGTTTTGTAATCCGTAATCATAAACGTTTGTTAATGTAACACTGGTATCACCGTCATGCGAAATATTTTCAAGACTATAATGTTCAATGTCATTAACTTCACGAACACTATAAAGATAAGGCACATTGTCCTCATTAAATTTCGGTAAGTTCGCAAAAACGATATCATGATCTCCTGGCATCATCTTTTGAATCACGCCCGTTGACTCACCGTTGCGAAGAAGTTCAAGTTCTAATGGCACTGAAGGTCCAGGACCCCCTTGCCATATCTTTTTCACATTTAAGTGCGTTACCCCTTCTTGGAAGGTATTGGTAACCGTTAAGCGATCTGAACTGTATGAAACGGAATAATTTTCAGGTACTCCAGCTTCACGCACAAAATACGTAATGTCTTTACCATCAAGTGTACGTTCTGGTAAATCTGTAAAGGTTACAACCTGTTCTTCTGATTCTTTTAAAACACGTTCCCCATTAGGTACTGGTGTTTCAATACCATCTACGTCTTGGTAAAGACGTAGTGTAACCGTCTCCTTGTGTCCACCCACCCATATCTTTCGAGCGGTAACTGAAGTATTCCCTTGATCATAAGCATTGATTAATTCAAGGTTATTCAAGCTTTTAATTTGGGTATAACCATTTGGTACGTTTACTTCTTTAAGTTTGTATTCAATACGACGTCCTTCAAGTGCGAAGGTTGGCATTGAATCAAATCGTACCGTATCACTACCACTTTTTAATATTTTGGGTGCAACACCGCTATCACGATAATCTGTTTCACCATCATAACGCTCTTGAAGTTTAATCTCGATTTCCGGTTTAAGTTCCGGTCCACCACGCCATACTTTTTTACCATAAATTGGGCCTGTTTTGACGTCAAAACGATTAATAACCGTTAAAGGATCCGAAAATGAATTCAAACCTAAATAACCCTGCGGCACTTCGACCTCATTGGCGAAATAGGTAATCGTTTTCCCATCCAAGGTTTTAATTGGAAGGTCACCAAAATGAGCCTCCGTTTCACCATCTTTAAGTTCGATTGGCGCAAGTGGAACCGGTAGAATTTCATTGGAACCTTCAATCCGTTTTGATAGCACAAGTGAGATGGTAGGTCTTGGACTCGGTCCGCCTTCCCATACTTTACGCGCAATAATGGGTTTGGTCGGTATTTGATAATCATTAATAATCTTCAAATCTGTACCAGATCCTTCATATCGAGTTACATAATGATCCAATTGCGTTAATTCCTTAACAGAATATACAATATCTCCATCATGATCTTGTTTTGGTAGATTTCGATAAACTAGATTCGTTTGACCATTTCTTAAAGTTCGTTTTCCATTTGAAACCGGAACTCCATTTGCGTAGAGTTGAATCTCAATTTCAGGACGTACTATTGGGCCATGATTCCATATTTTCTCTACATTTACAGAGATCATATCCGGTTTGAAAGTATTGGTAACGGTTAAACCATCAGCACTGTAGTGAACCTCATAGTGTTTAGTAATATTCGCTTCGCGTACAAAATAACGGATTGATTTTCCGTCTTGAGTTGTTTTAGGAAGGTTCTCGAATGTGACAGAGCCCTCACTTAAATCTTGATAGACCCCATTAACTGCCGAAGAAACGCCATCAATACTTTGGAATAATTGAAATCTTACTGTAGGATGATTGCCTTGGTTCAAGGAATCCACCCAAACTTTATTTGCAGTCACATCGACATACTCCATACGGAATGTATTTGTGACCGTTAAACCATCGTCGCTATACGATGCATCATATCCTTCTGGAATGACAACTTCACGTACGCTGTAAACAATTTCTTTGCCTTGTTCATTATACTTAGGCATATCTTTGAATGTATGACTGGTTTGTTGGGTGAGGGTTATCGTATTTTGTGTATCAACACCATCCGCAACTAAAACATACTTCGTTTCAGGACGAACAGGATTCCCTCCGACCCATTTTTTGGTCATTGTTACGTCTTTTAATAAGTATTCATTTTCAATATGATTCGGTTTTATAATGTTTTCTTTATAATTTTCAGGTACGTCAACCTCACGAATACTATAATCAATCGCAACACCACTCTTATAAGCCGGTAAATCTTTAAACGTTACAGAGCTTTGACCGGATGGAATTTCAAGGATGCTTCCTTCAACAAGTTCACCATTTGCATAAAGTTGAACGGAAACAGATGGTTTCGCAGAAGGTCCACCCTTCCATGTTTTAAAGACTTTAAAATCCGTTAACTCGGTATCTTTAATAAATGTATTCGTAACAAAAATCTCATTGTTTTCATTAATTGGTGTGATGTCAACCTGATACTCATCGGTTGCGAAACCTGCTTCTTCTACAGAATAGGTAATCCTTTGACCCGTAGCGGTTGCTTGAGGAAGGTCTTCAAAAACAACAGATGATTTTCCGCCTTCAAGCGTTAAAATACGACCTGATTCGGTTGTAACGCCATCAACTGTTTGCATTAAGTTAAATGCAACTACAGGATGTGGAGAAGGACCACCAACCCATTTTTTGGATACTTTAACATTTGTTTTCTTAATTTCATTTTTAAATACGGCTAAAGTACCAACTTCCGCATTTTGATCTACATCTACCGTGATTGGTTTTGAATCAACCACAAGCCAAGAAGGTGCTTCAACTTCTTCAATAGTGTAACGACCATCTTTAAGCGAAAGATTAACCACGCCAGACTCATCTGTAGTAACACGTTCAATGAGAGCACCACGATCATTTTTCACAGTAAAAGTAACACCAGCTACAGGTGTTTCAGTTCCATCAACGACTTTCACAATTCGTAAAACACCAGGCTTTGGCTTATTACCAACAATCGATCCTGAAGCATAATGATTTTCTACAGATACTTCTTTTTCAATTGTTTGTGGGTAGCCTTCGTTATCATAAAAACTTGCGACTGCCTTATTTTCCAATTGAGCTTGCTTCAAATCCGTTATTTTTGTGTTATACATAACTTCAATTGAAGCATAGTGTAATTTACCTGGATGGGTCGACACAATGAGAGACTGACCATTAATCCAGACCCCTCCAAATTGATTACGGAATTCTTGTTCACTAACACTATAGCGATTCCCAGTATGATCTGTAACCATAAATACTAACGATCCGGGAATATATTCATGACCCACACCGATCGTATCACGGACTGTCATTTCAGTCATAAAACCTTCACGTTCACCGTTTAAAAGAAGAACCCATCGCACGACTTCTTCCTCATCACGAGACATACCGCCAAGTTTTGAGAACATTTCATAAGAACCACCACCCTGGAATTCACCTTCTACCTGAACTGATTTTTCAGATAAACTTGTACCCAAATTCGTGTAAATGGTTTCTTTAATGTTTTGAGTATTATTGTTATATCCTTCTACTCGAAACGTAAAAGATCCAGCAATATTATTAAGTTGATTGACTTCATCCGTAAATACAACATGAACATTGCCTTCAGTAACATAAACATGACCCAGTGGATTCTCTACCCCTGGCATCGTAAGTTTAATCGTTTGTGAGATCCCTTTGAGTCCCACGGAATAAGGAGATCCGTTTGAATCTACTTTCTGATCCATTGGTAATCGGAGTTCCATAACATCACCAGAATTCAATTTACGATTTCCTGTTTCCGCGAATTGAACTGTAACGCTGGTTTCATACCCATGGTTTAAATTAGTATTTGAGAAATTAAAATCAGTTATGAGACTGTTTTGATTTGCGACACGTGCTGTATCTGCATCCAACTGAATACCAGTCGATACAAACATGACCACAGCCATCAATAGTGCAAATAGCTTTCTTTTCATATACCCTCCCATGAATCCAAATATAAAAATTTAGACTAACGGTATAAATATACACTATTTTTAAGACAATTTCACTACATTCGCACAATTTGTTCTCTTAATATACATAATCTTAACAATACCTCCCTAAATTTAACGGTAAATGACAAATAATGGGTAATAATCACACAAATAAAAAAGCGCTATAGAGCGCTTTCTGGTTCAATATCATCTAATTTTATATAAACATCACGAGGTTTACTGCCCTGAGCAGGTCCAATAACACCATTTTGTTCTAATGAATCAACGATGTTGGCGGCACGATTATATCCAATTCTAAACCGTCGCTGTAATAAAGAGGTTGACGCTTTCTTTTGACGCACAACATATTCCAAGGCTTCTTGATAGAGTGGATCATCTTCCACACCCAAGACACCTTGATTCCCATCAACACCATCAAGTTTAATGAAAGAATCATCAAATCGTGGTTTTGCTTGCGAACTTGCTTTGTCAGCAATTTTTTTAACTTCATCATCGCTGACATAACAGCCCTGAACGCGAATTGCATGCGGTTCGCCCATGGGAACATAAAGCATATCGCCATATCCGAGCAGTTTCTCAGCACCCGTTTCATCAAGAATCGTTCGAGAATCAATAGCACTTGAAACAGCAAAAGCGATACGTGATGGAATGTTTGCTTTGATAATACCCGTCACAACATCAACAGAAGGTCTTTGTGTTGCGACAATAAGATGAATCCCTGCAGCACGTGCAAGTTGTGTAATTCGTTGAATACTTGTTTCAACTTCTTTACCGGCAACAGACATAAGATCTGCTAACTCATCAATAATAACAACGATCCATGGTAATTTGGAAAGGTTTTCCGCTGGGAACGCCTTAACTTTTTCATTGTAAGATCCAATATTTCGTACACCTGCTTTTGAAAATAAATCATAACGTTGTTCCATTTCCTCAACAACCACCTTTAAAGCCGCTGAAGCTTTATGGGGATCATCAATAACAGGACCAATTAAATGTGGTATTTCAGTATACGGTGTAAATTCTACTTTTTTGGGATCAATCAAGAGAAGTTTCAAATCTTCAGGTGACTTCGTAAGAAGTATGGATGTAATAATTGTATTCATACATACCGACTTACCACTTCCAGTTGCCCCCGCCACAAGTAAATGAGGCATTTTATTTAAAGCAACTGTAATCGGTTTTCCAGTTAGATCTTTACCCAAAGCAACATTAATGTTATCTTCAGCCATAAATTGTGACGAACCCATCACAACATCTTTCATCTTAACTGGAACCATTTCCACATTGGGAATTTCAATCCCCACTGCACTCTTACCTGGAATTGGTGCTTCAATACGTAATGTTTTTACTGCCAATTCCATCATTAAGTTATCTTGAATTGAGGCAATGCGACTGATTTTCACATTACTATCCGGTTTTAATTCGAACTTGGTAACTGCTGGTCCAATATGTATATCCATAAGAGCGGCATCAATACCAAACTGTTTTAAAACTGCAATTAAACGGTCACCTTTATCTTTAGCACTGCTAACATTTGCTTTTGAGGTATTCGAACCACGTCCCGCCTCTAATAAGTTAATGGAAGGAACTTTGTAATGATCAAATGAACTGGATCTAAAATCCTCACCGTGTTCAAGTGCTTCTTGTGTACTTGTTTTATCTGATAATGAAACCGGATCTAAACCCGCATTTTCAAGACCAAAGGGATTCTCATCAGATTTAGCGACATCACTTGGAATCGTTGCGGATGGTTCGTCCATTGTCATAAACGGAGTTTTAGAAGTCGGTTCGACACCACTTTGAGGTGAATCAAAAGAAATAAACCCAGCTTTCGTTGGCTCTGCTTCAGATGCATAATCATTTAATTTCTCATCCAATTCAACTTGTTTTTGATGAAGTGCTTTCTCACGTCGTTTTGCTTCTTTTTGTTCACGACGTTTTTCAAATGCAGACTTGGTAGCATCCGTACTCTTTTGAGCACTACGCAACATTTCTCGAGGTGTAAACAAGAGAGCAAGACCACTTAGAATTAAGACAATCACAAACAGCAATACACCAGCACGATCTACAAGATACGATAACAAACCAAATAAAACGGCTCCCACTACACCACCATAAGCATTCTCATTCGAATTCATAAAAATCTTAGGAATTCGATTAAAATACTCGGATATCACCGATAAACCGGATACTTGAGGTTGTAGAAAGAAATTAACCGAAAGAATCATTGCTGTAAACAAAAGTCCTACAGCTGTCCAAAAACGCCACGTTTTATGTTTATGATCTGTATCAATCATTTTATAAAATGTGATACCTATGATCAAGATATGGTAAGGCATTGGATATTGACCTACTAAAACACGCATGCATTGATTTAAAAAACGACCAATAACACCCAGTTCAAACATCGCAATAATTGCAAGTGCAATCAAAGAGAGTTCAACAACAAATTTAATAAGCTCTTGTTGTTTAAGCTGTTCTTTTTTAGTTTTCTTTCCCTTAGAACTCACTCAATCACCCCTATCAGATATGAATTTCGATAATAACAGGTAAAATCATCGGACGTTTTCCTGTTTGTTTGTAAATGTATTTCGCAATAACATCACGAGCTTCATTACGGGCCGTAACATTATCGTATTTATGCTTCTCAACAAGTTTCAAAATCGTTTGTTCAAGAATAACACCGACTTCTTTCATAATATTATCGGCATCTTTTAGGTAGATAACACCACGTGATTGCACATCGGGTCCGCCCAAAATTTCTTTAGTTTTATTATTAATTACCATACCTACGATGATTGATCCATCCGTTGCCAATGTTTGACGATCACGGAGCACTAATCCTGATGTATCTAAATGATCCTTACCATCAATCAACATATCTTCTAATTTCAGAATTTCTGAAGTAGCTTTTAAACGTCCTTCATCAAACTCTGCAACTTGACCGTTGTCTAAAATCACGATATTACCAGCACTGATACCCATATCAACAGCAACACTCGCATTCGCTACAAGATTTTGATATTCACCCTTAACCGGAACATAATACTTCGGTTTAAGAAGTGCAATCATCATTTTTAAGTCTTCTACCGATGCATGCATTGGCATAACATCTTTATAGTTGAGTGACATCACTTTAACGCCATCTTTATACAACTCGTTAATCATTGCACCTGCGACCGCTTCAGTACCAGGAACAACTGGAGATGCGACAATCACATGATCGTTTTCATTCACTTCAACAAGTTGATCTTCCCCCATAGCAATGCGTCCCATTTTATTGAACACACTTGGACCAATATCGGATACAATCACGACAACATCTTTAATATCATTATTAAACTGCTCTGGCTTAATTTCTAAACCTTTAGGCATGTGGTAATAGTTAAGACGTTCAAGATGCTTCATCAAACGGCGTTGCTTTTCACCGTAGAAAAACACTTTACGTTTAAATTTCTGTGCTGTCTCAATAACTTCGATAAGTCGGTAAATATTTTGTTCGTATAAAGTAACGAGAATACGTTCATTTGTCTCTTCAAAAACACGTTCAATTCGCTTTGTAATACGATGATTTGGTGAAGTAAATCCTTGACGTTTCGAAGCAACAGACTCGGCTGTTAATAAGAAAACACCTTTTTTCCCTAATTCAGAGATGTTCGCGACATCACACATAAAACCTTGATTACGCACATCAAAATCAATTATAAATTCACTTGAATGAACAACATAACCTTGATCTGTATCAATAGCAATCCCAAATGTATCCGGAATTGAATGCGTTAAACCGAACGCGACAAAACGACGCTCACCAATTTTAAAACGACTGTTACGTTTAATTTTGTGAATATGCGCATTCTTGACTTTATTTTCTTTAAACAAGTCTTCAATCATCAGTGCAATCAAAGGTGTTGCATATACCGGTGCATTTACTTCCTTTACAAGATAAGGGAGTGCACCCATTACGTCATCATGACCGTGTGTGATAAAGATAGCTTTAACACGTTTTTTATTTTTCTTTAAATATGATAAATCGGGAATTACAATTTCAACGCCCAATTGATCAGTTTGTGGATATTTTAAACCTGCATCCACGACATAAATCTCGTCATTAATCTCGATGACTGACATATTCTTGCCATCTTCATCAAGACCTCCTAATGCGAGAAAACGAATTTTATCCATAAAATCTCCTTTTAATTAATTTCTATTATGATGTAAACCATTTCCTATATTATACACTAGATTTCCTTCACTTAAAAACGAAGCACTAATGTTTGCACAGAAACTTCAATAAAAAAACCAAGCAAGGCTTGGTTTTACTTACTTTAAATTGCAATTCTTTGAATTGATTTCGACTTCATTGTCTTATCATCAACATCAATCACTACAGCATTTAAGAATGCATCACCTTTAGCCACTTTGAAGTGTGTATTTTCATTTAAAATTACGCGATCATACAACTCATCAATGTCACGTCCAATAACACTATCACAAGCGCCACACATTCCTACATCCGTAATATAAGCTACTTGACCAATAATACGTTCATCTGCAGTTTGAACATGTGTATGGGTTCCAACCATTGCATCAATTTCTTCTGAATAAATATGAGCAAATAACATCTTTTCACTCGTCGACTCCCCATGGAAATCCACAAAGTAATAATCATACTCTGTATTCTCCAAAAGCCAGTCCATATAAGGATAAGGACGATCACCAACGCGATTCATAAACGCTTCACCATAAAGGTTTACTACACATATTTGTTTTCCCTTAACATCAAAAACTTTGTAGTAGTTTCCAAAATCAATGGGTTCAATGTTAGCAGGTATTAAAAGATTAGGACATTCGTCATAATCATCGATAATTTCACGTTTTGCGAATGTATGGTTTCCCATCGTAATACACTCCACGCCTGCTTCCGTTAATTGATTGTATATTTTCTTTGTAATCCCTTTACCATGCGCACTGTTTTCACCATTTGCAATCGTAAAGTCTATTTCATATTTCTCTTTTAACATAGGTAAGTGGTCAACAACAATTTGTCGACCACTTGCTCCTACGATATCACCTATAAATAATATCTTCATTACTTAGCTAACTCCATTGCGCGTAATTCACGAATCACGGTCACTTTAATTTGACCAGGATATGTGAGTTCTTCTTCTATTTGTTGACGAATATCGCGTGCCAATTTTACCGTTTGAAGATCATCGATTTCATCTGGTACAACCATAACGCGTAATTCACGACCTGCTTGAATTGCGAATGCGCGTTGGACACCTTCACGTGTCGATGCAATTGCTTCAAGTTCTTCAAGACGTTGAATATAATTTTCAAACGACTCAAAACGTGCGCCCGGTCTTGCTGCACTTAATGTATCCGCTGCTGCGACAAGTACGGCAATCGCACTGGTTGCTTCAGTATCACCGTGATGTGATGCAATCGCATTAATCACAATTGGATGTTCATTATGTTTCTTCGCTAAACGTACTCCTAAATCTACATGGCTACCCTCGATTTCAAAATCAAGGCCTTTACCAATGTCATGAAGGAGACCTGCACGTTTCGCAAGTTTTTGATTCAAGCCAAGTTCTGCGGCCATCATACCCGCTAAATTTGCTACTTCAATACTGTGTGCTAAGGCATTTTGACCGTAGCTGTAACGATATTTAAGACGTCCAAGGATGGTAACAATTTCTTTATCCATCTTACTAATACCAAGATCAAATAAGGTGTCTTGACCCGTTTTATTAATAACTTGATAGAGTTCTTTACGAGCTTTATCAACAACTTCTTCAATACGACCCGGTTGAATTCGACCATCAGTCATAAGAGTATCCAATGCCATTCGCGCAACTTCACGACGAATTGGATCAAAACAGGATAATGTAATAATTTCAGGTGTGTCGTCGATTAAAAGATCAACGCCCGTAGCATTTTCAAATGCACGGATATTACGTCCTTCACGACCAATAATACGGCCTTTCATTTCCTCACTTGGTAAGGTAATTACCGATGAAGTACGTTGTGAAGTCTCTTCTTGTGCATATCGCGAAATAGCAAGAGAAATTATGTTTCTTGCGATGTCTTCAGCCCGTTGATGAGCCATTTCTTCTTGTTCACGTATGTATGTAAGAACTTCTTGTTCCATTTGCTTTTCGACAACTTCGAAAAGTTCAGCTTTTGCTTCCGATGCAGGCATATGTGCAACACGTTCTAATTCTCTTAATTGAACTTCTGTGCGCTCAATAAACTCCTGCTCCATCTTATCTAGTTTGGCAGTTCTAGCCTCTAAGTCACGTTGCTTATTCAACATTTCTTTATCTTTAGTAACTAAGTTTGCATCGCGAAAATTTAGATTTTCTTCACGGCGATCCAATTTATTTTCATATTCTTGGAGTTCCTTACGCTGCCCCTTAAGTTCCTTTTCAGCATTTAGTTTGATCTCATATGCATGAGTTTTCGCTTCTAAATGTGCTTCTCTTTTTATTGATTCTGCTTTATCTTCAGCATCTTTAATTAATGAATTTGCACGTTCCTTTGAACGGTTTAAACCTAATTTATTAACGACAATCATCGCAAAAATTGTCAAAATAAAAACAATAATACCAGTTAAGACGGAATATAATAGTTGATTGTCCATTCTATTCCTCTTTCTTTATTAAAAAATATTTAAAAATTAGTTTCCTAATACATATATAATACTTTATTAATGTGAATTCCACAAGGACAAAAAAAAGAATGATATATAATATCATTCTTTCTCCTCTTTTTTCTCTAAAACTTCACGTTTCGGTAGAATAATCTCGCGAATTTGCGCAGCAATTTCTTCAGTTATCTTAGGATTATCTTCTAAGAAACTTCGTACCGCTTCACGACCTTGTCCGATTTTCTCATCTTTATAAGAATACCATGATCCACTCTTATTGATAAAGTCGTATTGAACACCTAAGTCGATTACTTCACCAATATAGCTAATTCCCTTACCGTAAATAATTTCAACTTGTGTTGCTCTAAAGGGCGGTGCCACTTTATTCTTTACGACTTTAATATTAGCTTTATTACCCACAATATCTGTACCTTGTTTTATTTGTTCACTACGACGAATATCAAGTCGAACAGAAGAATAGAATTTTAAGGCACGACCTCCCGGTGTTGTTTCAGGATTACCAAACATAATTCCTACTTTTTCTCGAAGTTGATTAATAAAAATTGCAGTACACTCGCCTCGGTTCATTCCACCGGATAATTTACGCATTGCTTTAGACATCATCCGAGCTTGTAAACCAACTTGAGCATCGCCCATTTCCCCATCAAGTTCCGCTTGTGGAACAAGTGCAGCAACACTGTCAACCACAATCAAGTCAACCGCACCACTTCGTACCAAAACATCCACAATTTCCAATCCTTGTTCACCGCTATCGGGTTGTGAAAGAATTAAATCATCAATGTTAACGCCTAAGTTTTGAGCATAGATAGGATCAATCGCATTTTCAGCATCGATAAATGCAGCTTTTCCACCCGCTTTTTGCACTTCTGCAATTGCATGTAATGCGAGCGTTGTTTTACCGCTTGATTCAGGGCCGTAAATTTCAATAATACGACCTTTTGGGTATCCGCCAATTCCAAGTGCAGCATCTAAACTTAACGACCCTGAACTAATAGCATCAATATCAACCGCTGCTCGATCACCCAAGCGCATAATTGAACCCTTACCAAATTGTTTTTCGATTTGTTTTATTGCATCATCAAGAACTTTATCTTTTTTTGCGTTATCCATACGATCCTCCATATATGAAACTAAACAAAGACTACATACTTTCTGTAAAGAATGAACGGCTTTGAATTACATACGAAGCCCCACTTAAGACTGACATTAATGTTGCAAACCATACTGCAATGGATGAAACTGGAATATGATACAACTCAAATGGCAGGTTATTCAGCAAGACTAAAATAATTGCAATCATTTGCGCTACAGTCTTTACCTTACCTAAATACCCAGCAGCCATAACCATTCCTTTTTGAGCAAGTAACATTCGTACTGCATCTACAATGGTATCGCGCCAAATCATAATCAATACTGCCACAACAGGAACAATTCCTTGATAAGCAAAAATTATAAATAATGTATTCACTAAAAGTTTATCCGCAATTGGATCTAAGAACTTACCAAAGACGGTAATCATATTGCGACTGCGTGCAAGATAACCATCCAGGAAATCTGTAAAGGATGCAACCGCAAAGAGTACAAGAACCGCGATATTTTTATAAGATAACATTACGGTTTCGATATTAATATAGGGAACGGTAATCCCAAAATGACTGTAAGGAAATAATTCAACCAATACGATGATTGGTATTAAAATAATCCGAAACACGGTTAATTTATTTGCAATATTCATTAGTTAGCTCCTCCAATAAACTTGAAGGTAATTGTTGCATAGTCTGGTAAGGTTGCAATCGATGCATCCAATTCAACTTTTTCACCATTCAACTTAATTTCATTACCATTCATATAACCAAACGTTGCTTCCAACGACTTCCCTTCAACAACATTGAAGATCACACTTGCTTTCTCACCTGCATTAAAAATCTTAGCTGCAGGGTTTGCAAGTTGTTGACCATCTTCTGTAAAGGATGTCCATGAAGCATTGTGGAACTCAAATTCAAACGTTGCTTTTTCATCTTTAACCCAGTTCTTTACTTCATAAACAACACTGGATCCTTCAATCGATTTTTGCGCAACTTCAAGTTTCACTTTTTCAGGTTCTTTTGGTTTTTCTGTTTCAGGTTTTTTCTCGTCTTCTTTAGATTCCTCTTTCGGATCTTCTTTTGGCACAACAATTGTACTTCCTGGATCTTCAATTGGATCTTTAACGTTGAGACTTCCACTCAACAATTTATAACCACCAAAGAATAAAAGCGCAAGAATTGCAATCGCAAATAGAAGCATTGCAATTGTTTGCAAATCCATCTTTTTACGGCCTTTCGAAGTGGGTTTACTTTTAACTTTTGTTTTCTTTGATTTTTTTTGGACATTACTTGTAATTTCGTCTTGCTTTTTGATTTGAGAAACCGTGATGGAATCCGTATACGCGTTAATCGTATCATCCAACTCATTTCGCAATTCATTATAATCAATACCTAAAGCATTTGCATAATATCGTACAAAGTAACTCAAATACGATAAATCATCTTTAAAAAATTGAATATTTCCTTCTTCAATAGCACTCAACTGTACGGTTGATAATTTCGTTTTAACACTCATTTCTTCTAATGAGTAACCTTGTTCTTTACGGCGTTCTTGTAGTATTAAGCCAATTTTTTCCAAGTTATGCTCACCTTCCTTACACATATAAAATAATTATAACAATCATTACACTTTATTACAATGTAATACGTGTGCATTTATCAAATTAAAAAAGGAGTATTTCTACTCCTAAATGCATTAACACTCATTAAGCCATGTTCTGTTGCGATAATCATTTATCTACGTTTTAAAAACGTCTCACGTTACCTTCATTTCAGTAGTGTGAGTTCCCCTACCAATTTTGGGTTTCTCGCTTATGGGGTTTACCTCGTTCCACTTCCTAGGTTTCCCTAGGAACTTCGTCACTGTGGCACTTTTATAGCCTCCATCCATAGTTTCCCTTAGGATTTTGGTCTGCCGTTATAGATGCCTCTATACCTCAGCTTATTGATTCACTGAGCACAAACACTACCACCATCTCAGGTGGTGCGAGCATGGACTTTCCTCTACATTTTACTGCAGCGATTATCTTTCGTGTTAGTAAGATTTATTTTTTATTATTAAAGACCGCTTCCTCAAGTCGTGAAACACGTTTTAGAATGTCTACATGACTGAATTGAGTTGGCATATCCTTAGACACACGATCTCTTCCTTCATATTCTAAAAGCATGCGTTTTTGTTGACCTAATGTGGTTTCATATCGATCTAACAACTCTTTTTGTTCTTTGATAATGCCTTCAAAGAATTCATAGTCGTGCATTACTTGATCAAGGAATTGATCAACCTCAACTGCATTATATCCCTTAAAGTCCACATGGAACTCTTTATCCAGGATTGCTTGCGTCGTTAATTTTTGTGCCATAAATTCACCTCTCATCTATTATTACAAATTACCGTTTGAAGTTCAATAGGAAACCTCCGCTTTCCCCGAAGATTTTTAGTATATGATATTTGATGTGAATTATAGTATAATATTGTTGGTGATTAGATGATTCAATATCCAACTGGAAAAAAAACTTACAACAAACCCAGTGGTACTGGCGTTACAAGTAGACGTGGTATGAGTCTTGAAGAAGATATCAACAAAACCAATGACCACTATCTAACGAAGGACATGGCGGTAGTTCATAAAAAACCTACGCCGATTCAAATTGTCAATGTTGACTATCCTTCACGTAACAAAGCAAAAATCACTGAAGCTTATTTTAGACAGGCATCCACAACCGATTATCAAGGTGTATATAAGGGATACGCCCTTGATTTTGAAGCAAAGGAAACAAAGAACAAGACATTGTTCCCACTCACTGCGCTTCATCAACATCAGCTCGATCATCTTGCTGCTGTTTCACGGCATGGAGCCATAGCATTTCTTATCATTCGTTTTTGGACGATTGATGAGACGTATTTGATCTTTGCAAAAGACTTTGTACCTTATATTAGTGAGAAACAAGTACGTTCATTACCCCTTTCGTGGATTCGAACGGTCGGTTTCCAACTAGAGAGTACATATCAAATACCTTGTCATTATCTTGACATTATTAATAGAGTCTATATAAAGGAGTGTCTATGACAAATAGAAAAAGTAAAAACGAACCTGAGATTCCACATATGAAAAGTGGATCTTCAAATAATATAAATGGTTCTCAAAAAAAAGCAAAACCAAAAAAAGATAAAAAACCCTTAACACCCGAACAAAAGAAACTTAAACGACAACGAATTGTCGCATGGGTTTTAATTGTCTGTGTATCGATTGGAATTCTTGGCGTTACGGGCGTGGGAGCACTCACCGTTAAAAATATGAAGAATGCTCCAGCACTGAAAAAGGATGATTTTTTAACACAATCAGCCTCAACCATCTTTGATAAGAATGGTGAACCCATTTATAATACTGCTGCAAAAAAATCGGATCCAACAACATTTGATCAAGTGCCTCAATCATTAATTGATGCATTTGTAGCTGTTGAAGACTCAAGATTCTTTGTCCATGGTGGTTGGGATGTTCCCCGCTTTACCAAAGCAGCACTTTCAAATCTTCTTGATTCATTAAGACATGGATCGATTAGTTTTGGTCAAGGAGGATCAACGCTAACGATGCAACTGATCAAAAACCAGTATTTTATGGAGAATGAGGATGCAGCAACAGGTGTAAACCGAAAACTGCAAGAAATTTATCTTTCTACTAAATTAGAGCGTGAACAAGTCCTCAGTAAGAAAATGATTTTCGAACTCTATATTAATATGATTAACTATGGTGTTCCACGTACGATGGGTGCTGATGCTTCAGCTCAAGCATACTTTGGAAAACGTCTTTCAGAAATTAACCTTACAGAAGCTGCATTCCTTGCAGGTGTTATTAATGCACCAAGTGTCAATAACCCTTACTACAGTATTGAAGCAGCCGATGAACGGACTAAAGAAGTACTCTATTTGATGAATTATCACGGATATATAACCGATGAAGAGTATCAACTTGCCAAAGCCGTACGGGTTGAAGACTTGCTGGTTGAGTCCTCGGCTTCAGAAGGTGAAATGTTTGAATATCAAGCATTTATTGACGTTGCGTATCAAGAAGCACAAGAACTCACTGGACTTGATCCAGGAAAAGTTTCGATGAATATCTACACAAGTATGGACCCTACGGTTCAAAAAGGAATCGATGATTTCCAAAACCGTAAGATCACAGACTTAAACCCTTCAATGATTGATGAAGAGAAGAATGAATACCGACCAATTCAAGTAGGTTCGGTTATCTTAAATAACCGTACCGGTGAAATTGCCGGGATTGTTGGTGGTTTTGATTACAATGGGGCATTCTTACATAACCGTGCCATTGCGAAAAACTCCTCACCAGCATCCGTTATGAAACCACATATTGCCTATGCACCTGCATTTGAATATCAAGGTCTTGCGACCTCACATGTATTCTTGGATGCTCCCATGAATTATCGAGGTACCGATATTTTAATTGGTAACTATGATGGTCGCTATTTAGGACAAGTTCCTTTAATGATGGCTGTTGCCGACTCACGAAACATACCTGCTTTAGAAGCAACACAAGGTACAATTGATACCATTGGAAATGAAAAGATGGTCGAATATCTCAATAAACTTGGATTCAGTTCCGTATCTGAAGATAACTTCCGACCAGGATTTGCCATTGGTGATGGAACATTTACAGTTAGCCCTGTTGAATTAGCGGGAGCCAATGCCGTTATGTTCAATGATGGTAATTATATTAAACCTCATACAATTACACGCATTGAGTTTTTAGATAGTGATCGCGAACCTTATGTTCCATCACATACAGCGACACCTGTTATCTCTGATGCATCTGCATGGCTCACAACACGAATCATGAAGTATGCTGTAGATAGCCCTTATAATCCAGTTATTTCACCCGTTCGTCGTAACTATCCAGTATTTGGTAAAACAGGTACAAATAAATACGACAATGAAACAGCTGACGCAACCGGTGTTCCACGTAATGCAATTAAAGACCGTCTCATGATTACCGCAACATCAGAATACAGTATTGCGACATGGACCGGTTTTGATTCAAAAGATAAAAAGAACCCTTACTTTATTGATGAGTATGGTGTTGATGAAGCATCACAAAACCTTACAGGTAAATTAAACAGTTATTTACTCGATCTTATTGAAGAATCCTTCGGGACAGGTGATGATGTTGCCCGTCCAGGTTCGGTTGCAGATATCCAACATATCTTGGGTACCTTCCCGTATCAAGCGCCTGTAGAGGGCATGGATCAAAGTTTACTTGCTACAGGTTACATTAAACGTGACTTCCTCAAACTTGCAGAAGCGAGTCCAAAAGACTTATCTGCGCTCAGCGATCATAAAGTTATGATGAACCAAAAAGGCAATAAATTTAATTTCGATATTAAGATGGCAACCTATCCGGATGCCTCGCAATTAACCGTTGCACCTTCAACCATAACCATGAACTACCCAAGTGGTGGAACTGTGGATGGAAAACGATTGTATGATCCATCATGGCTCTTTGGAGCGGTGCGTTATAAATCCGAAATTCGTGTTGATGGAAAACCTATCGCGGAATCCATGACCGAAGGTCCAAACCAAGAAATCTCAGTCACAATCGAGAACTTAAAAGGTAAGATTGAAGCATGTTCATACTATACCTTTGATAAGAGTACCGGCAAGAAGAGTAATGTTGTCTGTACATCAGTTGATGCGAAAGAAATCAGTGTTTCTGTACCATCAGCTGGTACCGCATTTAATGACTTTGTAGAACAGATGGTTGCGGCAGGATTTAGTCGTGATCTTATCCAAGGAAACTATGTTCTTGAAGGCAACAAGTATAAATCCGTTGTCTCCGCAGATCCAAACATTCTTGGAAAAAGCGTAAAACCTGGAGATTACTCTGGTACAACCATTCGAGTTAATGTCACGGACTTAGAAATTACCGCTTCTGGTGACTATCTCCGTTCAAATCTAAAACGGGCTGCCGATGCAGGTTATTTGACCGTCGACACACAAGGCAAGGCATCGGGTGTTATCGATTCCTTTACTGTAGATGGCGTAGCCATGAGTTCCTTTAGATTAAGTGATCATGAAGGTTCTGAAGTAGTTGTAAACTTTAAATAGAAGGCTTCGGCCTTCTTTTTTTGTGCGAAAAAAAAAAGTACCCCAACTATTGAGGTGCTCTTTTTATTTCGATTCGATTTGATGAATGTAAATGCGAGGAATGTCATAAAGAATATGACTGATCAACTCATTGATGGATTGACCTGTGATCCCAATGTAATCATAAATAGTTTGTTTTTCATGACCAAAGAGAATAACACGATCTTCAAGGTTGCACGGAACCCCCGTGACATCAACCATAAATTGGGACATCGCAATATCTCCAACAATAGGACATAGCGTATCATTAATGACAACATGACCACCATTAAGTGACAACGACTTCATCACACCATCGCAATAGCCCGCAGAGACCGTTGCAAGCATCATGTCGTCTTCTGCTTGGAATGTTCGACCATAACCTACAAACTCCCCTTTTTTAAGCTCACGCACCATACAAACGCGTGATTCAAAGGATAAGACGGGCTCATACCCATCATTTAAAGACATTTCAAGTTGAGAAGGATGATAAAGACCAAACATAATCATACCGCAACGTACTGCATCAAAACCTAAATCTCCAAAATTAAGAATAGAAGGACTGTTTTGAATATGCGTCATTTTAGGATCAATACCATCGTGACGAAGTTTATCGATCACTGCTTTATAACGATCAAGTTGTAACATAGAAAACGCAACCGCATCCCCTTCATAAGATTGTGCTTCCACAAAATGACTGTAAATTCCACAAACTTCTAGTCCCTCAAGGCCATAGCAAGATTTAATTTCATCATAATCTTCCATGCCCAAACGATGAAGACCTGTATCAACTTTCACGTGTGTCTTAACTTTAACACCGTGATCAAGTCCGAATTGATTTAATTTTAAAGCATAATCGTGATTAATGATAACTTGCATTAAATCATATTCGATTAAATATTTAAAGTTTGATTCTAAAGTGGCACCCAAAAGTAAAATTGGTGTTGTGATACCGTGCTTTCTTAAATCACGCGCTTGTTCGATATTAAGTACCGCAAGGACATCAATCTTCATTTTTTCACAGGTATGTGCAACCTCTACAAGACCACAACCATATCCATTCGCTTTAATTACCGCAATGATCTTCGTCTCAGGTTTGATAATTTCACGTAATTTTAAAGTGTTATTTAAAATTCTTTGTTCATCTACAAATACAGTACAGTTATTAATCATAGTAAATCCTCAATCATTTTTGTAATCAATTCAGGGTAACTTACACCCGCACGATCCAACATACCTGGGTAACGTGATGAACTTGTAAACCCTGGAATTGTATTGACTTCGTTTAAGAAGATACGATGATCTTCAGTCACAAAGAAATCAAGACGTGAAAACTGCGCACAATCAAGAACATTAAATGCAAGTTCACCCAGTCGTTGAACTTCTTTGCGTACAGATTCTGGGAATGTGGAAACAGGCAATGTCTCTGTAGCGTGTGGATGGTACTTCTCTTGGAAATCAAACACTTCTCCAGAAACATTCACTTGATCCACTTCACTTACAATAAGCTCTTGATCGGTTTTAAGAATGCCTAGACCGACTTCCGTTCCTTTGATGTATGCTTCAATTAAAACCCTTGAATCAAACTCAAAAGCAAACAAACATGCATTTAAGAGTTCATCATAATTACGTACGTAACTCACACCAAATGAAGATCCTTCTCGACTTGGTTTCACAATACAAGGATATTCAACTTTTTCAAAATCAATATCATTAATATGAGTAATGAGTTGGTAAGCTGCCATATCAATTCCTGCTGCTTCACAGATAATATGCGTAAACCCTTTATCCATACATAATGCGGAAGATAGAACATCACATCCAGTAAATGGGATATTTGCACATTTAAGAAGCCCTTGGACTTGTCCACCTTCTCCCATACGTCCGTGTAACATTAAAAATGCGACGTCCACAGGCAGTAAACTTTGATCATCTGCATAAATAAATCCCGGACGATCATAATTGAATTGTAAATAGAGTTCTCGATGTCCTTCCAGTTTATTGGATTGCATCATATCTAAAGTATAATTTCCAGTATACCATTTTCCATCTTTACCGATGTATAAGGGTACACAATCAAATTTTTCCTTTGGAAAATGTTCTAAAACGGAGGCTGCACTTGCAACAGAAATATCATGTTCGCTATTAATCGAGCCAAAAACTAATGCCACTTGTAACTTATTCATCTACTTTACCTCTTCCATTAATCGTTCGAGTTGATACGAACGTGATCCTTTAATTAATATCATCGCATGCTCATCAAAACATGGTGTAACACGTTCTACAAATGCCTCAAATGTGTCATCATTCGTAAAACGTGACGCATCCAGTCTACTATCGGATAGTGCTTTCTTAAACTCTGGCCCTAATGTATGAGCCATCTTAATGTTTAAATCTTGAATGCAATCTAAAACCTCAAGATGTGCCTTATGACTCTCAGGACCTAACTCTACCATGTCGCTTAAAATCGCTACACGGTCGCCATCATATTCATAATGAGCCAGTAAATCGAGCGCATACTTAGCACTAATTGGATTGGACTTATAGGCATCCAGTAACACCAAAGCATTTCCCTTTTCAACAAGTTCTGTTCGTAGAGACGTTAATGCGACATGATTTAAACCCTCACGAATCACGGCATCATCAATACCAAGCTTACTCAATAAGGCAATCACACCGGCACAATTACTTGCTTGATGATTTCCTAAAAGATTGCTTGAATACGCAACACCATCAAGCTTGAATGAAATTCCGTGATTATTTGAAGAAACATCCGATACAACCCATTCATTATCCTCATTAAAACCAAAGGTATGCTCACCATGACTAATACTACGGTATTGTTCAAAGTCACCCTGATAAAAGGATAAATCTTTGTGTGTTACAAAATCAAAAATTCTCATTTTTTCTGAAGCAATATGTTCGATACTATCAAAATTCATCATATGTGCGGGTGCCAAACTCATCACTAGGCCTGCATCCGGACGAATACACTCCGCCATTACCGCAACATCTCCCACATAATCAAGACCCATTTCAAAAATACCAAACTCTGTATCGTCATTCATACGAAAGAGGTTAAGATACGTTCCAATTTCTGTATTTTGATTTTTGTAAGTTGCAATAGAATTCCCAACTCTACTTAGAATACTAAAGAGTATATCTTTGGTTGACGTTTTTCCATTACTACCTGTAATTCCTATAAATGTAGCATTTAGTGTGTCACGATATGCTTTAGCAAACAATTGTAATGCTGCCATGGTATCGTCAACGATTATTTGACATACATCAAGGTTATCGATTTTGTGATCAACTAGAACTGCGACTGCACCTTTACCGATCACATCTTCGATATAATCATGACCATCCACGCGCGCCCCTTTAAGACACACAAATAAATCACCGGCTTCAACAGCTCGTGAATCAACCTTTACACCTTGAACTTGTGTAGAACCCAATACAGAACCTTTTACCCAATTTGCTATGATATCTGTTTTTAAATCTTTCATCGTTGATGTTTCTCCTTTAATTCTTCTAATAATTCAAATGCATCACGCTCATTACGTGCTGTACTGTGATAACGACCAAATAGTAAGAGTAGATGATGCGCCCTTGCCCAGTCTTCACGTGGTATTTTACGCATTAACTTACGTTCAACATCCTCAACTGTATCATTTGGTTTCGCGAGTTTTAATCGCTTAGCGACACGCTCAACATGTGTATCTACAGCAATCGCTGGCAGTTTGAAACCTTCCGCTAATACAACATTCGCTGTTTTACGACCAACTCCTGGCAATTTCATCAGTTGAGTACGTGTTCTCGGCACTTCACCTTCAAAATCATCAACAAGCATTGACGCACATGCCACGATATATTTTGCCTTATTGCGATACAATCCAATCGTTTTTAAATATGATTCCACATCTTTTACATCTGCTTGCGAAAGACTATACGGTGTCGGATATCTTTCAAAAAGAGCAGGTGTAACTTTGTTGACGGCAACATCTGTTGTCTGCGCCGATAAGGTAACAGCAATCAACAATTCAAAGGGATTGCGATAATTTAAATCACTTTTCGCATTTGGGAACTCAGCATCTAAAATTTCGATAATTTCTGCTACTGTCATTGTGAACCCAAACGTTCTTTTTGTTTATTCGCGAGAATCGCATTGATATATTGCATCGATACTTTTTTATAAATGACCGCATTACGAAGACCATCTAAAATATCCGCTTCCGAATATTTTGACAACCACGTATTCAACGTCATCAGTTCATTTTGAGATAAAAGTCGACCAAACTCCGATTCAAACACTTCAAAAATTCCTTCATTAACATATTCATAACGTACACCATCTTGAAATAATCCATCGAGATTAAATTCAAGTGCATCTTTCGATACCTTAATTGCGAGGATGTTTTGACGTACCAAATCATGAATCGTTTCATCAACAACATGACTTTCTACAGCCGTACGTTCAGCCAACAATTCTAAGGTGATGGGAACGCCTTGTTGATTCAAGAAATCAATCATCAACAACACTAATGTTTGTGTTGGACTCAATTTCATCGATCCCAAATTTTCTAAAATCCAGTCCCTACGATTAATGTAAGCTTTATTCCACCACATAATTAAAAGTCCTCCAATTCAAATACAACCGATAAATCATCCACATCTACAAATACTTCTTTATTTTTAGTTTTTAATACGTATACAAGTTTGTCATCATACACACCAAAGCGAATCTTACGATTTGAAATGTCCAAAGACTCAGCCAGATCATAAACGGGCTCATAAGTGACCATATCATGTTCACCAAAAGCATCTAAAGCCTTATTAAACCATACAATTTTAGATCCTGATTCTTCTTTAATTTCGGTTATGTAATAGACTTGATCAAGCGAAAAACGACTCAATAGACGAGCCTCTTGATATCCTTTTAATTTCATCATTGCTTCCACATGCAATTGGTCTTCACGTTCATAAGCACGGCGAGGTCCACCAATAAATCCTACATAGCCGATATAGATTGTCAAAACGATTAGGAAAATCAAAAATACATTTGTGGAAAATGCTTTAACTCTATTTTTCATGTTCACACCTCAATCATTATTTTACCATAATTACAAAGAAAACGGCGGACATTCCACTGGAATTATCTAGAAATCAATCTTCTTACCAATCAGGACCGACTTCTAGAATAATGATATAAAAAAAACTGAATTGCTTCAGTTATTTTTTCTTAAATTTAAGCAAACCTTTACGCTCTAAAATACTTGCGATGAGTCCGCTCGACACAACTGCTAAGGCGCCAGAAAGTCCCCAAGTCGCAGTAACATACGCATTATCGACATGATCAAAGCCTACAATAGACCACTCGATATTTTTTTCAGTATCAAGATTATAAAAACCTTGCTTCCCTTTGGCATTTACTCCATAAATCAACTGCGATTCATTTTCTAAATCCCATGCTTTATATGTTTCTTTAAAATTCAAATCTGGATCAATTTCAAGGATTTTCTTATCCAATTCAAGTGTGTGATCCACATAAGTTGCTTTGTTAACCTTTTCATGGTCACTACCATTTGTAGTTGATTGGATAAAGAATGGTTCTTTTTCAGATCGTAGCATCATCACCGCATCGCCTAAAAACTCATCATCTTTATTGAATAATCGCCATGATGCTTCCCCATCTACAAGAGTTAACATTGCTTTAAGATTGTCGTTACCAAAACCGTTGATCTTTTGGTCACCAATTTTAATCTCCGTTTTTTTAAATCCGATTTTATCCATGTATCGATCCAGCAGTTCATCTTCATAAACCGTTACGTCTTGATCCTCCATCTTAACAACAGTAGGTTCATCTAAATTTTGTTTCAAAGTAAGTTTATACTCTTTCACAACATCCTCTTGAGCACCACGAATCGTAATAACATGTTCTTTAACATCTTCTTTAAATTCGTACTCTTTATCATAGGTGAGTGTTACATCACCTGATGTTGAAGCGACATCTAAAAGGAATTTATTAACACGCTTTGGAAGCGTATATTCATATTCAGTTTTACCCTCTTCGATTTTAATGGTTTTAAGAGTTTCACCATATAGTTTCGTATCACTGGATACGATATCAATCGATTCTACTAAGAGCGATTTCGCAATTTCTTCTTTACGTTCTTTCTCTGCTTGTTCCGCTTCAGCTTGAAGTTCCTCCGGTGTTTTGGACGGTGCTTCGGAACCACCTTGGTTTGAGCCGCCTGAAGATCCACCTGAAGACCCACTATTTCCTGAAGAAGTTCCACCACTTGAAGGTGCAACAATCGATACTTCTTTAGATCCTCCGATTGAAAATTCAGAATTACTTCCTGACGTAGTCGCCGCAGTTCCCGAAACTGAAATTACCACAGTACCACTTGATCCAGCCGTTACTGAGATGTTAGCACTCTCCGTTTTGCTTTCACCACTACCATAGGCGCCACTCGATGTCGCGCCACCGGCACTACCATTTGAAACTGACGTACTATATGAAAAGTATGCAGTCTCGGACGCATTGAATGTTAATGTATAATACCCTGTTTCCCCGGGAGCAAGTGATGAAGGACCCGAAACTGAAATACTCCCACTTGCTGCATGAACTGTATTCATATTGAACGGTAATAAGAGGACCGTCATGAGCCCCACAACAACTATTTTAATAATTTTCTTCATGATTCACCTCTAGTTTAATTTACTGTTTCCTAATAAATGACTTTTAATCATCGCTAAATCTAATAACGAAAGCTTACCATCACCATTAACATCTGCTCTTGCAAAACTGTCACCACTAAGTTTTGAATTTCCTAATAAATGACTTTTTACCATCGCAAGATCGATTAGCGATATTTTTCCATCTCCAGACACATCCCCGCGTTTCATATTTGTTTCTTTATGCAATTTCCCAGCTACTGTCTTCACTTCACTACCCTTTACATACCCATAGTTATGATTTTCATTATAGGGTGTCTTAAAAGGTCTTGTCGTTGTATCCCAAGGCATTAAATCGCGATTCGATGTTAATAATGGATCCGAAGCGATTTTATACCACACCTCTGAACCCTTCTTAATCTCATCAAGAATTAATACATGTTGTCCTGTAACGTTTAATTTGTAAATCGAAGCAGAACTACCATTTGCTTCTTTATAAACCGACGGGGATCCACTGGATGTAACTAAACCAATGGTATATTGTTTGTAATCTTTCATACCCATATACCAATCCATAATATAGAAATACTCTGCTGCTTTTTCACCCCAAAAAGGATCCGATGAATACTTAACATTAATTCCACTTTGTTTATCTCCGAGGTATCCACCAAAGTAGTTCGCTTCAGTAACATCCATATAATGCCAATTCAGAAAATGAGTCATATGATTTGAGATTGACATTCCAACACTTTCATAAACCGTTGCGGATTCTGGTGATGAGTCATAAGCTTCATGCCCAAATATGTTTTTATCTTTTAATGCAATATTACTACGACCCCATCCCGATTCATTAACGGCAGTTCCAAATGTAATAAGTGGGTTAATACCATATTTCTTTCCTTCATTTATGAAATGACTTTCCGATCCGACGAGTAAGGACTCATTCGGTTTTAAATTTTCTACTTCTGTAACTTTTGGTGAAGGTGCCGCTGTATACCCTTTACGTGCTAGATATTTATTAATATCTTGAGCAGTAACAGCTGATTTTGCGCGGTTGGATAAAAATTGGTAGTAGTTATACCATGGGTTTGTTGAATTCAATGCCCCTGCATTTTTATTTAGTTTTAAATCCGCAACCATGGTTTTTAGATTTGTATAAAAGTAATGACCATCTGCGGAATAGTAGTTAACACCTTGGCGTAAATAACTTGGTGCGGGTCCCAATAAAATGGTTGCAGCTTTCGTTTGGTTTGCACCCCGACTGATATAGTGGACCAGTTCATTATCACTGTTCACTTTATACATATTCATCGATTTAGCTTCCGCAAAACTGTATTCTCTAAAGTTTGATGCGTTAACCCAACCTACTGCCCCTGCGATTTGAATTTGGTAGCGATTGTTTTCTTTTTTATAGAAAGGAAAGACACCACTGTAAAGCACACCATCGGAAATATACGTACGCGCTGCTTCTTCTGTTGAATTATTGTATAGGAGAATGGTCGATTTCCCAGATCCATTCGGTTCAATTATACCCTCAGTGCGTTGTGCACGTGCTCCAACAGAAAAACTCCGCATTTGATTTAACACGGTTACTGTTTCATTATCCTCGCCTCCAAGTGATGGGACCTCTGGATTTTCATTCAAATCTAATTCCCCCAAGTCCTCTTCATCACGAAGTTGCTCTATTTCAGGATCAAGTACTTGTGTAAAACCTTCCAGACCCTTCTGGTCAGCATGGATTGATGCATTTGAATTTACACCTACAATTCCTAAAATAACAGCACAAATTATTAGTTTTAAAAGTCTCTTTTTAAGTTGAGAAAGCTTCATATTCACCCACCGCCTCTAGTGTAAAATATACCATAATTCCCTCACAATCACAATTCAACGACTGAATCATGAACAATATTTCACATACCGACATGCATAAATATACTGTTAGTTCATATGTGGATAGTGTAGAATAAATCTAGGAGGTAATTATGACAAACGAAAATTCAATGAAACACATGGTCAAACTTTCTTTTAAAGAAGAGATTTTAAACTGTGTTTCTCACGGAATCATGGCTCTAGCGCTCCTTATTAGCCTTCCCTATGTTTCCATTCATGCATACAAAGATGGTGGTGCTTTGCTCGCTACTGGAGAAGCCGTATTTGTAATCTCTTTATTTTTTATGTTTTTAGGATCAACACTTTATCATTCAATGGAATACGGCTCAAATCATAAGTATATCTTTAGATTTCTTGATCACAGTTTTATTTTTGTAGCAATCGCGGGGAGTTACACACCCATTGCCCTCTATGCAATCGGTGGCAGCTTTGGAATCGCTATTGTATTAATCCAATGGTTAATGGTTGTCCTGGGAATTCTTTATAAAGCTTTAGCTAAAAATGCGAAACCATCAATCACCGTTGGAATTTATCTTGTAATGGGTTGGACGGCCGTTGTACTTATTCCCCGTCTATTAAAAAATACATCGCCACTATTTTTAGGACTTATCGTTCTTGGTGGTCTTCTGTATAGTATTGGTGCATGGTTTTATATGCAGAAAGATAAACAGTATTACCATTTTATTTGGCATTTGTTTATTAATTTCGCATCCATCGCACACTTTGTCGCAATCGTATTCTTTATGGCATAAAAAAAGAGCAGATTAATCGTCTGCTCTTTTATATGGGCAATCAAATACATATTCTTGTTGTGCATCCACGACACGTCTCATATCGCCATCCGCGACATAATCATGTTCATGCATCCATTCTGCAATTCCCGTATGAACATCCACAAATGAATCCGCAACAATACGTATCAACTCATCGGGTTTCTCTTGAACAAATTTAATCGGTCCAAGGTCTTCAATCGGTTCTTTCACAGCAATGAAAAGCTTAACATCAACAAGTTCGATACGATCTTCTGAATCATATGCGACTGTATAGTTATATTCTGGCTCTGTTAATTCAACATTAAGACGAATCAATTCATTACGTAATGAATCAATTGCTTTTAGGTATAGATTACGTGAATAATCAGGTACCGTAATCTCCATAGTAGCCAGCCACATTTTATCTAATGAAAGTTTTTCAATTTTATACGCCATAAAATACTCCTTTTGACCATTATAACATAAAAAAAGGCTATTGCCTTTTTTTAACTTAAATACACCTGGGATTAGCCAATTAGTTTTCGAATATCATTAAACATGATAAATACAAAGAGTGCCATAATCATTGCTACTCCAATTGACATAATTCCATTTTCAATTTTTTCTGGAATCGGTCTTCGAATAATCATCTCGATAAGTGTTAGCAGTGCACGTCCACCATCCATTACTGGAATCGGAACAAGATTAATCACCGCTAAACTCACAGACAATTGTGCAATTAAACTGAGGAAGAAGATAAAACCTTGACTAGAAATCTGTGATGTCACTTGGTAAATCCCAATAGGTCCACCTACAGAGTTAAGACCAACACCATGTACAAGACGACTTAAAACAAAACCAAGTTGTTGGATTATCGTGCCCAGCATCGTAAATCCCATGCCAAGTGATTCAAAGAAATTCAAATCACGATGTTCACCACTGATTGCCTGCACACCAATGAGATAACGTTCTTCTTCTTTATTAAACTCTGGTTTAAGTTTTGTATCTACTTCATTACCATCACGCATCACCGTAACAGTCACTTCGTGATCTTCATAGACCATGATGCTTGTAACCAATTGATTAAAATCATGAGGCGTCACAACTTTACCATCATCAAAAGTAAGTTTGATAATTTCATCGTTGATGCGCAATCCTGCTTTTTCTGCTGGAGAACCTTCTGCAATCCCAGCTACAATTGGTTTGGGTGCATCAACTGTACCAAGATGCATCGAAAGTCCTGTGAAAATCACAAAAGCTAAGACTAAATTCATAAAAATACCTGCAAGCATAACAATAAGACGCTTCCAAGGTTTGATACCAACAATGGTACGTTCACGATCGACACCAAAATCACCTTCACCAGGCTCTCCTGCCATCGACACAAATCCCCCTAAAGGTAATGCTCGAATTGAGAAACTTGTCTCCCAACCTTCTTTTTTATATTCGAAAATTTTAGGTCCCATGCCGATTGCAAACTCGTTACAATAAACACCAAAAACCTTCGCAGCCATAAGATGACCTAATTCATGAATGAATACAATCAATCCCATAACTAAAACAAAATAAAATATATTGAGTAATATTTGCATGCAAACCTCCTATATAAAGATTGTAAGTATAATATTAAATGTTAAGAGTGCAAAAATAACACTATCAACACGGTCTAACACCCCACCATGACCTGGGAATATATAACCAAAATCTTTCACATCAAAATGACGTTTGATTGAACTGAATGCTAAATCACCAATTTGTCCGATAAAAGGAATAATAAGTGAACCCGCGATGATTACGTTAAGTGGTACATAGTTAATGATGAACATCGATCCGAAGATAAAAGATAGAAGTGCTGACATCGTATAACCAATGACTGCACCCTCAATTGTTTTCTTAGGCGAAATACGTTCAATCAGCTTATGTTTCCCAAACATCATTCCTCCAAAATACGCAAAGGTATCCGTTAAGTAGGTTGCAAGGAGAACATAAATAAACACAAGTTTATCATATTCTAAAACGACCGTCACCGCTTGTACTGCTAGCACTAACATCATAATTAAGATAAACATATACGAAACATTATCGAAAGTATACCAGTCAAAGAATACGGTCAATGCAAAGAGTGTCATGATCAATACTGCTGTAAATGAAGGTATATACTCAGGTAGAATTAAGCCACCTGTAATGGTAAATGCAATGATGATTGGAACTATAATCGGTTTTAATCGCTCTTTATTTAGAAGATATATTTCATAAGCTCCCAACAGGATTAAACCCATTATTAAAGTAAAAAGAGCCCCGTTCCCTGCAAATAAAGCTGCACTAAAAACAGCGACTAATACAATGGCAGTGGTTATGCGCTCTTTCATACTAAAGTCCTCCAAATCTACGATTTCGTTGATTGAAATCCTCTACACACGACTTAAACATTGGACGATCAAACTCTGGCCATTGAACATCTACAAAGAGAAGTTCCGCATACGCTAATTGCCACAATAAGTAATTCGAAAGTCGGCGATCGCCGCCTGTGCGAATTAAGAGATCTACAGGTGGTAATCCAAATGTATCTAAATACGATTCAAAAACAGTTTCCGTTACAGTCTCAATTCCATCATCCACTATTGATTGCGCAGCACGTACGATTTCATCCCGTGAGCCATAATTCAATGCGAAATTAAGAATGAGTTTATTGTTATCTTTTGTGCGTTCAACCGCATTATCCATTACCTTGCGCGTGCGTGCTGGAATTTTCGTTAAATCACCAATGGTTCGGATTTGAATGCCTTTTTCCATCAATTCATTTAAGAACTTTTCAAAAAACACAGCAGGTAATTTCATGAGATAATCAATCTCTTTTTGAGGACGTTTCCAGTTTTCAGTCGAAAATGCATACAATGTAATGACCTCAACACCCAAATCTAAGGCTTCCAAAGCAATATCACGTACATTCTCACTACCGTAGTAGTGACCGAATGTACGTTCTTTCTTCTGCTTTGTTGCCCAACGTCCGTTACCATCCATAATGATGGCCACATGTTTTAGGCTATTCATAATTAAATTGTCATGATTTCCTTAACTTTGTCTTTAGAAATCGCATCAATTTTCTTTGTAATATCGTCTGTAAGTTTTTGTACATCATCAAGAAGACGTTTCTCTTGATCTTCTGGAAGATCTTCAAGATTCTTGATTTCATCATTTAAATCACGGCGAACATTACGTGCAGCTACTTTAGCATCTTCCGCTAAAGATCCTACTTGTTTTGAAACTTCTTTACGTGTTTCTTCTGTTAATTGAGGCACATTGATGCGTACTACCGTACCATCATTTTGTGCTAATAACCCGAGGTTACCGTTGTTGATTGTATGTTCAATTTCTTTAAGTGCAGATGGATCAAATGGCTTGATTACCAATTGACGTCCTTCTACTACAGAAATTTGAGCAATTTGTTCAATGGGTGTTGCTGAACCATAATAGTCAATTGACACTCCATATAACATTGACACATTGGCACGTCCTGAACGTAAACCACCTAAGCGTGTCTCAAAGTTTTCAATTACTTCGTCCATTAAAAGACGACCATCGTTAATGATTGATTGCATCTTTATTTTCCTCCCTTAGATACGCGTGTTGCTACTGCTTCACCTTTTACTGCTTTTATTATATTATTTTTTTCATTCATATTAAATACAATTAAATCAATATCGTTATCCATACACATTGACGTTGCAGTTGTATCCATAACGGCAAGTTCTTCTTGAATAACATCCATATAGGATAAACTATCATATTTTAAGGCATCCGGATTAATTCTTGGATCAGAATTATAAACACCATCGACACCATTTTTAGCCATTAAGATTACATCGGCTTTAATTTCTGATGCGCGAAGTGCTGCAGTAGTATCCGTTGAAAAATATGCAGATCCTGTACCCGCACCAAATACAACAACACGTCCTTTTTCTAAGTGACGGATTGCACGACGTGGAATAAAGGGTTCTGCGACCTTAGTCATATCAATCGCTGTTTGAACGCGTGTTTCAACACCGTTACGTTCTAAAGCTCCTTGGATTGCTAAAGCGTTAATTACTGTGCCCAACATTCCCATGTAGTCAACTTGCATGCGATCGATGCCTAATTCTTCAGCCATTCGACCTCTAACAAAGTTTCCTCCTCCGACAACGATAGCGACTTCGACACCATCATTGACAATTGTTTTAATTTGTTCTGATAAATCATCGAGAACGACCGGATCAAAAATTTCTCCATCTGTTGATAGAGCTTCACCGCTTAATTTTAACAATACGCGTTTGTACATGTTGCACGTCCTTTCAAAAAGGACACAGTAACTGTGTCCTTATATCATAAATTAAACTTGAGCTGCTTTTGCAACTTCAGCTGCGAAATCTTCTTCGCGTTTTTCAATACCTTCACCAACTGCGAAACGAATGAATGATTCAACGTTTGCATTTGCTGATTTAAGTACTTGTGAAACCTTAGCTTTACCATCCTTAAAGAAAATTTGGTCAACTAAAGAGATGTCTTGCATTGATTTGCTTACACGTCCCTTAATGATTCCTTCAACTACTTGTTCTGGTTTGTTTGAAAGTGATTCGTCATTTTTAACGATTTCAACTTGAATGTTTGTTTCGTGATCAATGATTTCTGAAGGAATTTCAGCTTGTGACACATATTGTGGTGACATTGAAGCAATTTGCATTGCCATGTCTTTTGCTAATTCTTCATCAGCGTTCTTAAGAACTGCTAATGCTGAAATTTTTCCACCCATATGCATGTATTCACCGAATACTTCATCATCTGATTTTTCAACGATTGCAAATCGACGTAATGTAATTTTTTCTCCGATTGTAGCTGTTGCAGCAACAACTAAGTCAGATACTGTTTGTCCATTAACATCAACTGCTAAAGCTGCATCTAAATCTGCAGGATTAGCTTCAAGAAGTACGTTGCTTAATGTATCAACGAGTTCTACGAATTGAACATTCTTAGCAACAAAGTCTGTTTCTGAGTTTACTTCGATAACAATACCGCGGTTTCCCTTAACAGTAACCTTTGTTGTTCCTTCAGCAGCAATACGACCTGATTTCTTCTGAGCATTTGAAATACCTTTTTCTCGTAACCAGTCAACTGAAGCTTGGATATCGCCTTCAGTAGCTTCAAGAGCTTTCTTACAGTCCATCATTCCAGCTCCAGTAAGATCACGAAGTTCTTTAACTAACTTTGCACTAATCATCTTTACGCCTCACTTTTTTCTGTTTTTGTTTCTGTTTTTGCTTCTACTTTTTCATCACGATTGTTTGTTGGACGGTCAGTACGTGTATAACGTTGTTGACGACGACGATCATCGCGTTTACGACGTTCTTCAAAACGTTGACGACGACGACGGTCATTTTCAGCAGCTTGTTGTTCTACATTAACGATAACGTCTTCCATTGTGATGTCTTCTACATCTTGATCTTGGTAAGCAACTTGTAATACGCCACCTTTTGGTTCGATCATTGCATCTGCCATTAATCCTACGATTGTACGGATTGCGCGGATTGCATCATCATTACCAGGAATTGCGTAATCAACTGCATCTGGATCACAGTTTGTATCAACGATTCCAAATACTGGGATTCCTAATTTACGAGCTTCAGCAACTGCGTTAGCATCTTCAATTGGGTCTACCACAAATAATGCATCTGGAAGTTTCTTCATTTCTTTAATTCCACCTAAGAAGTTTTCTAGACGGTCTTTTTCTTTAAGTAATAATGATACTTCTTTTTTAGTATAAACATTGATTGATCCGCTGTTTTCCATTTCTTCAATTTCAACTAAACGACGAATTGATTTTTGGATTGTACGGAAGTTTGTTAATGTACCACCTAACCAACGTTGGTTGATAAAGAATGATCCACTACGTAGTGCCTCTTCTAATACGATTGTTTGAGCTTGTTTCTTTGTTCCTACAATTAAAAGTTTACCGCCTTTTTCTGCGATATCTTTCATTGCTGCATATGCTTCATCAAGTTTTTCTTGAGTTTTATTTAAATCGATAATGTAAATACGATTCTTTGCAGCATAAATATATGGTTTCATTTTTGGATTCCAACGACGTGTTTGGTGTCCATAATGAACTCCGCTTTCTAATAATTTCTTCATTGTCACAACTGACATAACTAAATTCCTACCTTTCCGTTAGTCCTCCATCATTTCTAAAGTAGACAACTCATCGTGAGCACGGGGTCTACGAATCCATGATGTGTGAATTAGGCATTCTTTTGATGCCATTGTTTATTTTATCATAATGTCCTTGCTTAAACAAGGTTCTTTCGCGATTTATCCATGGTAAAATCTTTGATAAATCGTTCCAGTCGATCCAGTCCTTTTTCCAGCACTTCTAAAGGGCTTCCGTAAGAAATTCGAATAAATCCTTCTGTACCAAAATAGATGCCCGGTATTGTTACCAATCCATACTCTTCCGCGAGTCTTGTTGCGAAATCTTCTGACGACATACCAAAGTGTTGAATTGAAGGAAAAACATAAAAGGCTCCTTCTGGTTTTACATAAGGAAGTCCCATTGCATCCAATCGTTTTAATACGTAACTTCTTCGAATTGCATAAGCTTCAACCATATACTGTGTGTCCACATCCAACGCCGCAATACATGCCGGTTGTGAGAAACTTGAAATTCCGGTCACAAGATTTTGATGAAGACGATGCATCAACTCAATGAGTCCCGCTTCCGCTATCACATACCCGACACGCCAACCGGTCATTGCATGAGACTTTGAAAAACTTTGAGTAATAATAATTTGATCTTGAAGATGCTCATCCATACGCAATGATGGAATATCCCCTTCATAAAGCATCGAACGATACACTTCATCGACAATTACATAAATATCTGATCGTTTTGTTAACACATCACGAATTGCTCGAATACTTGTTTCATCGTAGACCACGCCGGTTGGATTATTTGGAGTCGCAAAAAGAATTGCACGGGTACGTGGCGTAACCACGTTCTCAAGCATCTCAGGTGTTACTTGAAATTGAGTTTCACTTGTATTAACTAACACAGGTTTAGCTCCCGCAAGGGTAACTTGAGTTTGATACAATGGGAAACTCGGTGTGAAAATCACGACTTCATCCCCTTCGTTCACCACAGACCAAATCGCTAAGGTAAGACCTTCTGTTGCGCCATTTGTGATAATAACATTTTCGGATTGGTAAGGACGGATGTTAAATTGTGATTCATGACGCGCAATCGCATCCCGCAAATCTAAATTTCCAATGGCAGGTGGATAATGCGTTTCATTTCGCATCAATGAATCTACCGCTGCTTGCTTAATAGTATCCGGTGTGTCCAAATCGGGTTCTCCAATCGTTAAGAAAACCATATCCTCACGTCCTTGATAACGTGCCGAAAACTGACGTATCCCACTTAGGGTTAATGCTTCAATCCTACGCTTCATCCACATACCTCCAGTCGCTTGTTTGATAAATTGCATAAAGTGGAACTTCGTTCCCATTAATCGTAAGAACAGTCTTGCCAAAAGCATTCTCACGTTGACCATTCCAAGAATTAAACTGACCAAATAGTCGTGTAACAATCGTACCCAACCATACATAATCGGTTAACCCACCAACAACTACAATCTTATCAGGGTTGATCGTTTCAATTTCTTGACGGACAACACGACACAACTCAGGTTTTTCAATTTCATAGACATCCATTAATTGTTCATTTGGAAACCCTTTTCGTAAATCCAAATATTCAAAATCAAGGTTTAAATCGGTTAGTTCTTGCTTTACAGAATCCCGATCACTGATAACTAATAATTTCATGATAGACCTCTTTTCTCTTCTAGTATTATTTTATCATAGAACTTCTAAATTCAAGGTATGAATCATCTGCCATTTATAATTTCAGTTGTTTTTTACCCATTCCTTGTTAATTTATCGTATGATTAATTAAACTTATATTGAGGTATTATTATGAAACAAAAAATTGTCCTAACATTTTTACTCTTAACCGCTACGTTATTACCCATCAAAGCTGATGGAAATCATGACCTAATTCCCATCTATGATTTAGACTTACAAAGTCAGAACTATATTCTCGTTGACCCTAAAACAGGTCAAACTCTAGCCGAAAAAAATCATGACGCATCAATCCACCCCGCTTCCATCACAAAGGTACTCACCGTAATTACCGCAATTGAAGCTTTAGGTGAGACATCACTTGACACACTTTATACAATCCCTCCCGAAGTATTTGAAGGCTTAGACCCAATCGCTTCAGTAGCAGGATTTCAAGAAGGTGACCAAGTAACACTGAACGATTTACTTCATGGAATCATGTTACCCTCAGGTGCTGATGCAACGCGTGCAATATCATCCTACCTTACACATGATCCCGAAAAACTTGTAGTTAAAATGAATCGACTCGCCCAACGCATTGGTATGAAAAACTCACACTTTGTCAATACAAGTGGACTGGATGACCCTAAACACCTTACAACACTTGATGATCTTGCTTTACTTCTAAGGTACGCATTAGAAAATCCAACATTTGAATCCATTTATAAAACAGAGACTTACCTCACGTCCTCAACACCATCCCATCCAAATGGTATCGAGCTTACAAACGAATCCCTTAGCGTCGCACATCAAAAAGGTTATACCATGATTAAAGGTGCCAAATCCGGAACGACTGATCTAGCAGAGCGTGCACTTTCAAGTGTTGCGGAAGATGCTTCACAGTCCTATATATTCATCTCAACCAATGCACCCTTTGAAAACCGTCTGTATACTCAAGTTATTGATCACGGAACTGTCTACCAACACGTAATCGAAAACTACCAATATGCGCCTTTACTGTATAAAAACACTACAATTCAAACCATACCCATCAAACACGGACGAACTGATTTTGAAATTTGGTTTAAAGACGATATTATGAGTTACCTACCGAAAGATTATGATCCTAAAGATATCAAGATTGAGTTTATTCCCAGTCAGAAAGAATTTGAAGCACCCTTACCAAAAGATTTCAAAATGGGTGAAGTTCGCTTCAATTACAAAGGAAAGCAATTGCTTGAAAAAGAAGTTATTAATAATGAAATTATCAAACTTTCATATCTTAAAGTAGCTTTTGAAGCTTCAAAAATCATTGGATTTATACTTGCTGTTGGCTTAGGAATTTTAGGTGTTGTCTATTTAATCTATCGCCAATGGAAAGATTATCGAGACCATAAATACTACCTTAAAAAATTGGATCGACGATCCCGTATAGACTAAAAAAGAACCTTTTTCGAAAGGTTCTTTTTTTAGTTTTCCTCTTCAACAACTTCTTGAAGTAATTTTGCTTCTTTTGGGCTAAGGTTTCTCGCTTCCAAAAGATCTGGACGTACACGATAAGTCTTTCTTAACGACTCTTTTAAACGATACGTTTCAATATTCGCATGGTGACCACTCATAAGAACTTCAGGAACATCTTGTCCTTTATAAGAGCGTGGACGTGTGTAATGTGGATATTCTAATAAGCCATCACTAAATGAATCATCTTCATGGGATTCTTTGGTAATAACACCATCGACAAGACGTATCACAGAATCCGCAATAACCATCGCAGCCGTTTCACCACCGGTAAGAACATAATCACCGATAGACATTTCCATATCGACATAACTTCGAATTCGTTCATCAAAGCCCTCATAATGACCACAAACCAAAATTATATGACTCTCTTTACTTAGATCATACGCTAAAGATTGTTTCAAAGTCTTCCCTTGTGGGGTTAGCATAATAACAAGTGACCCTTCTGTACGAGTCGCTTCAATCGCATCAATAACCGGTTGACACATTAACACCAAACCGGCCCCACCACCATAAGGATAATCATCAACACGGTTGTGTTTATCTTCTGTAAAATCACGCATATCTACAACATCAACTTGAATCAAATCACGTTCAATTGCTTTACTAATAATGGATGACTCTACAAAACCTGTAAACATTGATGGGAAAAGGGTTAAAATACTTACGCGCATTAGAGCCCCTCCATCCAGTTAATATCAATACGCTTTGATTTGGTATCAACATCTTGAATAAAGCGTTCGACAAAAGGCACCAAAATATCGCGTTCTTCAGCTTTAATACGCAATACAGGATGAGCTGGTGTCTCCATAATCTCAGACACAACACCCAATTCAACACCCTCTGAAAACACGGTACAACCTTCTAAATCAATAAAATAATATTGATCTTCTGGAAGTTCATGTTGTGATTCGCGATCAATCGATATCTCCCCTTTATGGAAAAACTCAACATCATTAAGCGAATTTAATCCTTCAAATTTAATCAGAATCGATCCGTGATGACGGCGATACGATTCAATAACGTAATCTGTAGTTTTTCCACCTAATTTAAAATGAACACGTTGACCTGGTGCAAAACGGTCTTCCACAAAGTCTGTTTTAGGCGCAACTTTTAATTCACCCTTAATACCAAAGGGTTTTTGTATAATACCAATAATAATATGTTCCATATAACCTCCAAAAAAAGGATGTATTGCTACATCCTTAATATGATTCAAATTTAATTGAAATACGTTGATCAAGGACACGTGAACCAATTGCCATTGTTTGACGAATCGCATGTGCCATCGTCCCTTGTCGACCAATTAAACGAGCAATGTCTGCGCTATCCGCATAAATCGCAAGTATAATTTCATTTTCATCTAAGCTCGGTAACCTTTTGACACTCAAACTCTTTTCTTCCTCCACAAGTGGAAGAACTAAATCATAAAGAATATCTTCAACCGGTTTCATGATTATTTCGTTAATTTAGATTCGTGGAAACGAGTCATGATTCCTTCTTTTGAAAGGATACTACGAACTGTGTCTGATGGTTGAGCTCCAACTGATAACCATTTTAATGCTTTTTCTGCATCAACTTTAACTTCAGCTGGTGAAGTTGTTGGATCATAATATCCAACGATTTCGATGAAACGTCCATCACGAGGTGCGCGTGAATCTGCTGCAACGATTCGGTATGAAGGTTTTTGTTTTGAACCCATTCTTCTTAAACGTAATTTAACTGCCATGTGTATAGCCTCCTAATAATTTTAACGTAATTGTTAATTTCCTTGTTAAGTATATCATAACAGGAAGTGGTGTCAAGTGTTTTTACTTGACACCCTTTGCTTTATAGAAATTTCGATTATCAAGAGCAAACATACGTGTACTAAATTCGCCCTCTTCAAGATCATCATAGAACTTTTCAAACATATTCGTACGTGCATCAATGTTATCAATAAACGTTAGCATCTCTGCTTCTTTGATCATCGGTAACACCGGTGATCCATACTCTAATTTACCGTGATGCGATAAAATCATGTGACGTAATAACAGCACTTGCTCCGTATCTTGATGACCAAGACGGGTAGCAACCTCTACAAAATTTGAATGTTCAATTGAAATATGACCCAACAATTTTCCTTTTGCACTGTACTCACTTAACATCGCTGCGGTATACTCTTCAATTTTACCCATGTCATGAAGAATAACGCCTCCAAGTAATAAATCGCGATTATAGATTGGATACAAGTCACAAATGCTGTTGGCAAGTTGACACATCCCAAATACATGCGTTGCAAGGCCCCCAACAAAATCATGATGATTCCGTGTTGCAGCAGGATATTGGTAGAATTGTTCGCCACAATCCACTAAAGATGCTTCAACAAGTTCTTTAATAATTGGATCTTCAATTTGATCTTTAAACCCATTAATTTGTTCTTTCAAAAATTCAATATCGTATTTCGACGCATTCACGAAATCACTTAATACATACTCTGATTGTTCTTTAATTTCGATATTATGAATTCGCAACTGTAAACTTTGACGGTATTGTAAAACATCACAATGTACCACACCAATTAAACCCACTTGAATCAACAATTCTTGTTCTGGCTTAACATCCCATATCTTTCCTTCAATCTCACCGGTATCATCTTGTAACGTAATTGACATATAAGGTGCACCATTTTGAGTTACCCCTTTTGTATAACGTGAAATCAACAACGGTACTGTGTTTTTTTGACCGGCTTCAAATTCTTTAATCTTCATTTTCATACTCCTCCAGAACACGTGCAATCATATCGTAATCGTAACCACGTGATAATGCATGTCGTACAACACGATTTCGTGTTTCACGCGCATCATATTTACGAGCATAACGTGCAGTGCTTTTTTCCATAACTTTTTTAAGACTTTCAAATTCATCGGTCTCATCAAATTCATCTTTAATCAAGCGACCCACAATATCGTTAATCACTTCAAAACCATAACCTTGTCGTTGGAGATGCTGACGCAATTTCGACTCGCGTTGACGACTTGAACCATCACGCAATGTCTTCATAAACGTTTCAGCACGTCGAACACCCCGCTCAGTATAGTCATCATAGTCTTCATCTTCTAATGCAGATAAAATACGATCTGCTTCAAATCCACGTTTGCGCAAGTCCTCAACGATACGTTGATTCCCACGCATTTGCTCACGGTGATAATCCACTTTATCTCTAAAGTAACGATCATCATCAATAAAACGACGACGCTTAAGTAATTCAATGACAATATCAACTTGCTCTTGCGTTAACTCAAGTTTCTTATGCAAGTATTCCGACATTTCAAATGAGGTATAATCTTTAATCCCGATTCGCGATAACGCTAACTGGTATGCTTCATAGATGGCTTGATCATCCTCAATTTCATTTAGCTCGTTTCGTGACAATTCGCGACCCACCTCAATTCCTCTCCGATCAAACACATACTGATCAATCACCATGCGTTCATCACTATCTTTCGATTCAAAATCAATAAATACTTCTTCTCCAACACGTTCTATTCCCGTAACAACATAACGTCCAAAGTATGTATCAATGGCACGTTGGTATACTGTCAATACACTATCTGCAAATTTCGAACTATCAAAGGTCGATGCTTTTTGAAGTGCATTGGATTTAAATTGTTCTAAAAGGTCTTTGTCTGATTGTAGAAGATGTTGCGCTTTATCCGCAAACTCTTCTGATGATTCGAATAAATACCCCGTCTCACCATCTACAATAATACCCTCAAGCGGTTTATCGGGACGTGCAAACACACATAAGCCACAGGCTAATGCTTCAATATACGTCAAGCCTTGTGTTTCTGTTAACGAGGCTGAAATAAACGCATCTGAAACATGATAGAAATTCACAACATCATTTGCATCAACAGGTCCTACAAAAATGACAGAATCTTGAATCCCGATTTTTTGAGCTTGATGTAAAAGATCCTTATCAGAAGGTCCACCACCAACAATTAAGAGTTTCGCTTCTACATTCCTCTTTAAAAGTGCAGCGAAAGCATCAATAACAACATCGATACTCTTTTCCTTAGCAAGTCGACCAATATATACAAATGTTGGCTGCGAACCTAAATGGTATGACTCACGAATTTCTTGAATCCGTTCTTCATTCCGGGTCGCAAACCGCGTTAGATCTAATCCTGTAGGGATTACAGCAATCTCTTTACGTATATCATAACCCAACAACATTTTCTTCGTTTTATCCGACGGCGAAATAATCACTTGAGCCTGTTTTGTAAACATACGACTCATCTTCGCAATTGCTTTTTTGGATAGTTGATCAACGGACTTAAGTCCTAATAAATTTACATAATGAGTATAGTCCTCATAGGTTGTATGATACGTTGAAACTAGAGGTAGGTGTAGGTTTTTCGCGACAAGTCGCGCAAACATCCCAACACCAAATTCTGAATGAACATGCAGCACATCCAAATCCATCTCTTCAATAACACTCATCGCTTGAATGTGTAATGGACTACTCATAACATAGCCATACAAAAATTTCAATTCTAAACCTGGAAGTCGTAATACGCCATCTTCATAAGTCGTGCTTAAAATTGACGGTTGGTTTGTAATCACAAAAACATTATGTCCTTGCGCTTCTAACGCATTTTTTAAAGTAACTATTGACGTTACTACACCATTTATATCCGGTGTATAAGTATCTGTAAATAAACCAATTCTCATTGAGAATGCCTCCTTTGGCATTTAAATTCACTGTATTAATAATAATCTAATTTAGAGAAAATATCAAAAAAAGACACCCCGAAAATGGGGTGTTCGTTAATAAAGGACCACACATTCTTCTGAATCATCTTCACGAAGTTTTACTTTTACGGTTTCATTGAGTGATGTTGGAATATTCTTACCAACAATATCTGCACGAATTGGCAGTTCACGATGACCACGATCAACCAAAACTGCTAACTGTACGCGTTCAGGTCTACCGTTATAGATAATACCATCCAACGCCGCACGAACCGTACGACCTTTAAAGAGCACATCATCTACAATCACCACAACACGATCTTGAACACTGATTGGTAAGCGGAATGCTTGATCGGATGCTTTCACGTCATCACGCCAGTAACTGATATCAAGTGATGCTACTGGAACTTTAATATTTTCGAATTGATACATAAGTTTTGCCATACGAAATGCAAGTGTTGCACCACGTGTTTCAATTCCTAACAATACAACTTTATCGAGCCCCTTATTCTTCTCAATAATTTCGTGCGTCATTCGAATGAGCGAACGATTAATTGCACTTTCATCCATTATAGTTTTCATAATTTAACACCTCAAGAAATATTATATCAAATACCTATTGATATTGATATACGACTATGGTATTATTTGTTGGCAGTCAGTTAAATAACGTCTTGCAAAGCCTTTTAGGGGTATAGTTCAATGGTAGAGCAACGGTCTCCAAAACCGTTAATGTGGGTTCGAGTCCTGCTACCCCTGCCAACAATACAATTACAGCCACTTCTAAGTGGCTTTTTTTATTTTCACACAAATGTTCCTGCCATACATCTGCCATACAAAGTGCTTTTTGTACCCTTAAAATCAATTAATTTCACCACATTTTATCCTTTTTTCTTCTTTTCGCAAATTTGAAAATATAATATAATAAAAATATAAATTATGGAGGGGATTTTATGTGGAAATCAAACAGTAATAAAGAACGTTTAATCGCTACCATGATTATATGGGTTGGAGCTTCCATTCTCTATGGAATTCTAGGTCAAAGTGAAACATTGGCAGCTATTTTCGGTATTATTTGTATGGGATCAACCGCGTATGTTTGGATAGCTCGAAATGATAAACCTAGTGACAAAGTCGCTAAGCGAGATAAGCCAAAGAAAAAACACGTAGAGCCAGATGAACGAGAAATACCTTATGCAATGACAAGTCTGCGGTACTTAGGTGGTGGTACTATTAATAAGGAAAAGAATGTTCCTATTATCGTCACCTCAAAAGGACTAAGATACGGTAATGAGTTTATACCTATAGAAAACATCACTGCTACAGCCATTGAAACTCAATCGCAAATACTGAGCAGAATTAGCGCTACACGAATGCTGGCATTTGGTGTTTTCTCGCTTGCTATGCCAAAAAGAAAACAAATAAACCAAAACTTCCTAACAGTTGACTATGATCATGGTTTCCAATCAACACTCATATTCGAAGGAAAAAAGATTGTAAAAGTTAACTCAGCTCTAATCAAAGCAAAACAAACATCAAAATACTTAAAATAATAAAAAGTTAAGACCACTCTAAAATAAGAGTGGTCTTTTTTTTCTATATTCTATCTTTAATAAAGTTCGTACGTTCAATCTTTTCTAAACGTCCCTCATGTTCATTCAGTCTACGGTCCTGCTCGACATCTTTATCATCTTTGGACTTTTGCCATTCAAGTAAGTTGTCAACGGATACCGTGAACTTCGCAATCGACACGGAGAGTTTGAAGATTGATACGATTGTAGGGATTCCTACTAGAAAGAGTAATCCAATAAATTCTGTATTGCTCATAATCTATCCTTTAAATCCAATGCCTGATTGCCACTTTATCCCTACAATTTGCGGATCAGCATAAGGAATGTTGACGATGTAATGACCATCCGCGATTTGTCGCAAGATTTTGAACTCACGATTACGAGGACTTAATCCATCAGGATATTGATACGTAAAGTCTTTGTTATAAAGCGGTACGTATCCCGCGTAATCATGAATGACAAGGGTTTGCCCTGTGTAGTCTGTGACATTGCTTGAGTTCTTTCCATAGATACGCCCCACAGGTTTATCCGTTACCGTCGCACGTGTTGAATCCACAAAGATTTGTTGTTTCCCAAAATCACGTGTTTCAATGCATGCAACTTGTGGATTTACCCAATCTACAATCTCATAGGAAATCCCAGTATTGGGTTCAAGTTCCATCACTTCGATGTAGTGGCTGATATTCTTAGCAACTGGTACCACACCCATGTCATAAGTCCCATATCGTGGATAATCTTTGAGCGGTAATAGGTTAATATATTTTCCTTTAGTGCTCTTACTTGGTACCGGTGCTTCATAAGATGTTGCAGGTTTAAGGGGTGCAAGGTAACGAATGACTTTCATACCCCATTGATGTTCCACATCTTGGATACTACGTCCATATTTGAATAAGAATCCATTGGTTCGTTCACTGTAAGCGGACTCCGATAAGTATGTGCGTCCATTTTCTATTTTTTCAATAAAAGCAACATGGCCATAGTCATCAGGATCTCCCGGTATCCCAAAGACAACAATACCTTCTACTTTAGGCTTATCACTGAGAACTGCACCATCACCGTCACCCCATCGCTTTGCATCCCATCGACAACACGGATAGTCTGGACGAATTTTAAAAACTTCAAGCATACGTCCAAAAGCATACCAGGTACAATTTCCAAGCGCATATTTGTTCTTTAAACCACTCATGGTTCCTTGGACACTTAATGGTGCAAACTCGTCATGATAAGGGTTCATAGTGCCATTTGCGTAGGAATTGTATTCAGGGAGACGATGTAAATCACTCACTGTGGTTCGTATTTTAAATGATATCCTGATGACAGCCTTTATTGATCCACATGACATCTCAATTATTCAAACCTCCAACAAAAAAATTCAGTCAACATCGTCCGCCCTTCATAATTAATGTCAGTACCCGTTTGATATTATAATCTATGAACAAATCTTTACACGCTACCTGTACAGTTTTAGATGTGAAAGTAATACTTAAATAGAGTTTTATTATTCCTACGAAATTAATGTATGAAAATGGATTCTCTAATTCATATTTTTATTAAACAATAATATAACATCTTCTTGACTTATAGATTACAAATAACCTTCGTTTTTTTGTGATTTGTTCTCGATATTATAGTTTATCTTCTTAAGTTCATAAATTATTAAGTCAATAACTAAACAATTCTTAGTTTTAAGCAAGAAAATTTATCTACAACAACTGTAAAATGTACTTTATTAGTCTAGAGTTTTAATAAAAAATTATGACAAAGTAAATCTAAGACAGCGAAACTTTTAGAAACAATTCTGTTTCGATTATTCATGATATCTTCCTCAAAAATTTCCGCCTATTTTTTATTGATTTAAATTAATATATATCATTATTTGGTTATTAAAGGTTAAAAATCAAATTCATATATCCTAAATCTACTGTTTCCAATTCTAGAAATTAAGTAAATAAATAATTCGTTTCTATCAATTATTTAATAACATCAAATAATAAGAGATAGATATTATTAATTTATTTGTGTATAGTTAATGTAGATGAAGTGAAATAGTAATAAAAGAAAAATATTTCATTTAAGGAGGGGCTTATGATTATTAAAGAAATTGAAATTGAAAATTACAAAGGAATCACTGATAAAGTTAGGATTTCTATAGGACGAAAAATCGTCCCTATAGTGGGTATGAATGAATCAGGTAAAACTACTATAATAGAAGCAATATATGCGTTTGATAATGGGAACGACGAACTTAATAATGGATCACATGTTAACGAAATTAAAAATCAATATTCTGTTATAAACAATAAAGATGCTAAAATATCATTTCATATTAAAGATAATATAGTTCCTTACTTTATCATTTACATTGAAGAACAGATGGAAATGATATATTTAGATGTGGAGAACCATTGTAACAAAATAATCGATATTTCTAAAAACAATGAGTCGTATGAATCTCAATTGGTCGATATTAAAGAGATAATAGAAGAGTCTCGAGCTCAAAAAAAAGGGAAACTTTATAAAGGAACTTTCGAAAAATTTAACAGCCTTTTAGAATCAGTAAATAATGATCCGGAGTATAAAGAATATCGACTTTCGTTTGATTCAAATGAGGCTTCAATACTAACAATTTGCCTAAAAAAATTAGAAACTATAAAAGTATTTAGAAACCTAACGAGTCAATTTCTAGAAATAGATGAGTATGTTATTACGAGGGTTTTTCCAGACGGTAAAAAAGAACTAAGTTACTACACTCTCGAAAACTCAAATATTCCAGAATTAGAAGATAAAACTTACTATGATAGTGTTATTGATGAAATCGTTAAAAGTGTCATGCTTTCGTTACCACAATTGATCTATATTGATGAATTTAGTAAACCCCCTAAAAGTAGAATTCAATTGAATGATAAAAATGATTACTGGTACAAAATATTCAATAACGTTTTTAAACAAGTAAGTCTTAAAAATTACAATCAAGAAGTTGATATTACAAAAATGCTCGATCTTGAAAAAAATAATCAGGACATGTTTTTAGAAGACGTTAGCCTTACTTTGTCAAATACTTTTAAAAATGCTTGGAAGGATTTAAAGACCGATAAAGAAAATATTAAGTTTAAATTAGACCTAAATACAGAATCACAAACTTTTATCGATCCAGAAAGTAACGAAGAAAAAAAAGGAAATGTAAATGTATTATCAATCAGAATAGTAGAAGTCAAAGAAGGATTAAGTTATAGTATTTCAGAATTATCAAGTCGGAGCAAAGGTTTTATATGGTATTATAACTTTATTATGAACACAAATTTTATACCGAGTTATAAAAAAAATGCCAATTGTACAATATTTTTGATTGATGAGCCGGGCGCTTATTTACACTCTACTGCCCAGACCGAACTTCTAAATAATCTAGTATATCAAGCAGTAGATAACTACATTATTTATACCACTCATTCTCCAGCACTACTGAACCCAGATATAGTTCCTTCTAATAATATTCTAATTGCTCATAAAGAAGATAAAAATATTATAGTTAGCAATATTACTAACTATAAATCAAATATTTCTAACAAAGACAGAACACATGCATTAGAAGCTGTTTACGACGCACTAAGAATACCTATGTATGATCAAGTGTATACCGAGAATGTTAAAGTAATTTGTGTAGAGGGTATTTATGATTTATATTTTCTTAAGTTGTTTTGTAATTTGGATTCTGACGTTAGAATATTTCCAGGGACAGGAGCGCAGTCTATATATAAAAATATTAGTTATTTCATTACTTATTCAATACCATATATCTGTATTTGGGACAATGATCCAGAAGGAGTAAAATGTTTAGAGGCCGCACAAAAATTTTATGGCCCAATTGAATCTCAGAAGATGATTACTTTATCCGTATGTGAAAATAATGTCTCGGAAATGGAAACTATATTAGGCGAAAAAGAAATAGGCACTATTCTCCCAATATTAAGACTTAAAACAACAAATGTTTTGAAACAAGATTACCAAAATATGTTACTTGAATTATCATATAAATGCGACGATATAACAATAAAAGAGATTATTGATAATTTAGAGCATTCCACGACACAAAAAATCGCAAAGTTAGAAAGTAAAATAAGATACTTATTAAAACAAAAATAGTATATATATATCAAATTGAATAAATAAATCGTGTTGATATTATAACTATCATTATTAAAAACTGCGATATAATGCTCTATTATACTTATTTGGCTATAGGAATAAGCTTTTTGAGCTTTTTGAGCTTTTTGAGCTTTTTGAGCTTTTTAATGTTTCTCCCAATTTTATAAATAAACCACTTTCGAGTGGTTTATTATATTTTACTCTCTTTCTTTGGCCTACAAAATGCCATTTTTTATATTAACTTCAATCGTGTTGTTTGGAATTGCCATGGCGAATTCAACTACACCTGAAAGTACCAAAGATGAAGAAACCGTAGCACAACCAACAAAAGAAACACAAAAAGATATAAAGGATGAAACAAAAGAAGAATAAAAAGAAGAAACAACAAAAACTGAGCCAGTTAAAGAGAAAGAATCTGTACCGATTGAGTATAAAAATGCTTTGATCAAAGGACAACAATATGCGGAACGAATGTATATGTCAGAACGCGGTGTTTATGATCAATTAGTCTCAGAGTATGGAGAAAATTTCCCAGAAGAGGCAGCACAATATGCCATTGAGAATATCAAAGCAGATTATAATAAAAATGCTCTGGAGAAAGCAAAAACTTATCAATCTCGAATGAGCATGTCTCGTGATTCTATTTGGGAACAACTCGTATCAGAACATGGAGAAAACTTCACCGAAGAACAAGCTAATTTCGCGCTGGAAAATTTACCAAATTAATCGAATTTGAATCACAAACGCTTAGATGCTTCGAGATTTATAGCCGGTATACACCCTTCTTTATTATGAATCATACAAATTTATTATCTTGTTATGAAAATTAAAACAAGTATCTCCGTTAAAACCTTGAAGAAATCTATCAAAAATAAGCACCCGCTGTTGTAGTGGGTGCTTTCATTTCTTAATATTCATTAACAATCTATTAAGAATACCTAATTCTTAGATATGTTACGTAAGACCTTGCTATAATTTTTGATGTAGCGATGCATGTCTTTCTCCATAAAAATAGATTATCATCTGTACAATCGTTACAAATAAGACTCAAGTTCGCATACGGACTCGAGTCTTTTGTATGTTATAATCCAATTAGGGGGAATTGAATATGAAACAATCGATCATAAAGCATCAAAAGATGCTTTTAAGTTTTATCGCTTTTATATTGGGATTATCTTTATCAAAGCTACCACCAATAATCAGTACAGGAGTATTTTGGTTTATGATTGCTTATGGTGTTTACGTTATCTATGATGCAATTCAAATCCAGAAATCAATAAAAAACAAATCAAACAAAAAAGCGTGAATCTTCACGTTTTTTTATTTCATTAAAGCATTATGTTATCTTGCGTGAATTTCATGAACCATTTCTTAAGAATGATATAATACTCTTAGGTGATAATATGGAAAACATACGACACGATCTCCAACATCGAGGCTATCTCGACTTAAATATCGTGACACATTGTGCAGATTTAAGTGATGAAGCATTGGTGAAGCAACTGAATGCGAAAACTGCACAAGAACGCACCGCTGCTGTCCATGTCGGTGCAAGAAGATGGAATTATGAACCTTGGTTTGTTGATTTACTCTTAAAGCAACTCATGAATGAAAAAGCGCTTTATACACGACTTGAAATTTGTCGTGTTTTAGAAGGTGGCAATAATGACGTCGCTGCTGCGATGATGCCCTATCTTAGAAAGATTGGAGACAACCAACATCAGTTCATTCCAAAAACTGTTTCACGTAAACGCGGCTATCCTTTACCGCGTGATATTATTGCGCGGACGCTGGGCAATATGAATGCATCCATCCTTTATACGATGATCGATCAATTAGATTCGTTGTCTCAAGATCAAATAAGCGAGTTTGTGGATGCCTATGGTTATTTTATTTCTAAACATCCACACTTAGCGACACAAGCACATTTAAATGTCATCGAGTATCTCATTAATAATTACTCAGATAATACTCTAATTAAATGGAAATGCATGCAATGTCTTTCTGTGTTTCCACTTGATCACGCGCTTGAGATTTTAAACGACCAATCCACATTATGTGATCATCCGACAATTAAATTAGAAATTAAACGAAGTATTCATCAAATTTCAAAAAAAAGAGAAGCTATATAGCTTCTCTTTTTGTATATGGTTCGAGCTGGAAAAAGTAGTGATGATCTTGAGCGTACGCCTCTAGTTTACATATCCCTTGATACACCCCTTCTTCGGATGCATCTTCTGTTACCGTTTGAAACAGTTCGATTTTAGGATTCTGCTTACGCTCATGAGCCATCGCTTTATGAAACCATCCTTTAATGCGTGCAGGTGTGGAAGCACAATAAAGAATATCCACGATCTGCTCCCGTACCATTTCGAAATGATTATTCTCTTGAGACGCAAGAACACGACCGAGAGCACGCGCTTTCGCATCATCAATTTCTTGACATAAGAATTTTGTTGAGTACCAAAGTTGATAAACATCGGACCAGGTGCTCAATTGTGTCTCTTTGACGTAATCAATGCTTTTTGCACGACGAACAACATCCCATGATTTTAAATCAGATTGTACTGTTTCAGATGTCACAGTAATCCCTTGATTTGGTAATTCATCAACCCAAATCAGACGATCTTCTTCTTGAACTATAATCGAATTCGGTGTAACGCCGTTTATGATATAAATTGCCTCTTTCATCATTGATTTAGACTGCGAAAATCGCAATGACTCCCAATGTATTCCAAATCATATGTAAATACATCGCAGCTTTGATGCTGTTTGTTTTTTCATAAATATATGCGAAAAACGTTCCCATTCCTGCATAAATTATGAGGTTAAACATCATCACCCATTGTCCCGTCACAAGTTCTGTAGTGAGATGCATCAAACCAAACAGAATTGAACTTAGAGCATAGGCTGCAAAGCGGTTTTTATGAATAAGCTTGCGGAAAATTAATCCTCGGAATAGCAGTTCTTCTTTAATTGGACCTGCAATAACCGCGAAGACGAAATACATCGGGAATCCTATCCCTTTCATCGCTATCAATGCTTCTTGATTAATGGGTTGACTTGTTCCACCAAGTGATTCAATAAGCATTGCGACTAGTGGACTTACAATAAAATTCGCAAGGACCATAACTACAAAATAGAAACCAACCTTACGTAATACTTCGAAACCTGTTAATCGATTTGGAAACGTGCGTGCTTCTTTAATTAATGGTAAATTAATCCATAATAAAATGACTGTAGTCAAAATCATCATTACAATTGGGGTAAATGCGGTCATGTTTATTTCCTGACTCATTTGCATTTCTATAAACACACCTACAAATACATCTGAAAATGTGGAAAGAATAAAAATGGAAAGTACACTCCAAAATAATCGTTTTCCTTTTAATGGAGATTCTACATCCAAAATCCCTACCTCATGCTTTAACGGTTCGTAGTCTAACGCTTCTTCTCTATACATACATCCTCCTCAAAATTTCTTGCTTTAATTATACCTTAATTCCGTCTCTAAATTCATCCTTCATGAACAAGCACCCTTTGAAGCAATAAAAAAAATGCACCATAGGTGCATTTATGAAACCTGAAATGCACACTCCGAGGATAAACGTACCTCGTCATTGCAACCGATTAACGTCTTACACATCGCAACCATTTCAGTTGCGTATCCATTCCCTCGAAACGCTTCCTCGACATAAATCATTTGAAGTCGTGCATGATGCTTATTAAAGGCATCTTTTTGAAAGTGCGCAAACCCCGCTGGAAAGCCACAATCATATTTAATAACAAAAACATCTTGATCTGAATTTAGTTGTGCTTTGATTACGGCTTGTCGATGTTCGTAAGAACAATCCGTTTCACACATAATACTAAGGTATACCAATTCTTCAAGTTGTGCTTGTGTACCAAGACAAATCATTACGACATCCTCCATAAACCTATCTTATCGTATTCATGGTCATGTGTCATGAAAATTAAATGAGCGTTTATGAACGGCGCTCACAACCGTAACACCATAACGCGCTCTTGTTTCAATGTCAATTATTTCAAGCATTTTCATGAAAAAATAACGATTTTATTGATCTGCATGCTATACTAAAACCAGTAAAAAGAGGTGTAATATGAATTCATTCGATCTTAATCATGAAAACAGTCGTTTCGCATATATTTTCTCATTTATATCCGGTTACTTAGATGTATTGGGAATCCTTGCTATTGGTGGGGTTTTTCTTTCTTTTATGAGTGGTAACTCTACACGCTTAGGAATTCATTTAGTCAATCACGAATGGATGGAAGTACTTCGCTATGTTCTCGTACTTATCACCTTTGTTTTTGGCGCTTTTATTGGTAATCTTTTCTGTATTGGAAACCACACGCAATCCATCAAACGAATCTTAGAACTGGATATCCTTTGTTTGGTATTTGCCCTGATGTTTCAATTTACAACATACCAATCGTGGAGCTTTCCACTCATAAGTTTTGCGATGGGGATTCAAAATAAGGCACAAGTTGAAGTCAATAACGCCACTATTGGAAAAGGATTTATGACTGGAGTGCTTTATGGTATTGGTGAAGCACTCGCTCGATTTGTACGTAAGGAAACAAGTTGGCATGAAGTGTCAACGTTGATTCTAACGTGGTTCCTATTTTTCTTAGGTGCTATAACCTCTACCTATCTGCTTTGTGTCATAAGTTCTACTTTAGCTTTAGGCTTGATTGTTGGGTTTCTGTGCATCATTTATCTCAGTTTTTGTTTCTATCATAAACATTAAAAAGAGCCAGATAGCTGGCTCTTTTTAATTTAAAGTCTTACGAGGTTCAAGAATATGAATTTCAAATTCATGATCTTGGGCATCGATTTCAAGGACGCTATTATCTTCCACATCGTTTTCAATGAGAAGATATGCAATCTTGGTTTCAATTTCACGTTGTATGAAACGTTTCATTGGACGTGCACCATAAGTTACGTCACTACCTTCCGCAACAATAAGATCAATTGCCTTATCTGTAACACTTAACTTGAGATTACGACGTCCAATACGGACTGCAAGCTCATCTATGAACTTACGAGCAACATCGTGAAGCACCGCATCGTTTAAGGCATTGAAGACAATGATTTCATCAATACGATTAATAAACTCGGGTTTGAAGTGTCCTTGAACCGCCTGCATGTATTGTTTATCTCTATTTGCTTGATCCGATTCAAATGCAAACTGACTACCAAGATTTGAAGTCATAATGATAATGGTATTCTTAAAATCAACCCTTACCCCTTTGCTATCCGTAATATGTCCGTCATCAAGGATTTGAAGTAACACATTAAACACATCTGGGTGTGCTTTTTCAATTTCATCTAAAAGCACGATTGAATACGGATGACGGCGAACTTGTTCAGTTAATTGACCACCTTGTTCATAGCCAACATATCCAGGAGGGGCACCAATGAGTCTTGATACGCTGTGTTTTTCCATATATTCACTCATATCAATGCGAATAATACGATTTTTATCATCGAAAAGTTGTTGGGCTAAAACACGAGCAACTTCAGTTTTACCAACCCCTGTAGGTCCTAAGAACATAAACGAACCTAAAGGTCGATTTTCATCTTGGATTTGAGCTTTAGAGCGTAGGATTGCGTCTGTAACAGTTTGAAGTGCTTGATCTTGTCCCTTAACATAAACGCCTAATTCATGTTTAAGGTTCAAGAGTTTTTCGCGTTCAGAAGCCACAAGTTTCGTAACATCAATTTGTGTCCATCGTGATACAATTTCAGCGATCAACGCTTCATCAACAACCTCTTGTATCATACTTCCTTCATGATCGTTCTCATTACTTTCTTGAATTTGACGTTCAAGGGCAGGAATTGTTTCATATTGTAGACGCGCAGCTTCTTCATAACGGGCTTCATTCTGTGCTTTCTCAAAGTCTAAGCGTGCACGTTCTAATGCCTCTTTCGCATCTTTGACGCCATCAACTTGCGCTTTTTCTTTTTCCCAACGAGCATAAAGATCCTGATAGTTTTCTTTCAGGTTGCTGAGTTCTTCTACAATCTCGTCACGACGTTCAAGCGTCTTCGCATCCGTTTCTTTTTTTAGGGCAGCTTCTTCAATTTCAAGTTGGCGTATTTTGCGTGTTAATTCATCCAATTCTTCTGGCATCGATTCCATCTCAACGCGAATGGAAGCACACGCTTCATCAATCAAGTCAATAGCTTTATCCGGCAAGAAGCGGTCCGTAATATATCGATCCGATAATTTCGCAGCGGCCACAATGGACTCATCCAAAATTTTAACCCCATGATGAGACTCAAAGCGATCTTTAAGACCTCTTAATATAGAAATAGTGTCATCCACAGAGGGTTCATTAACAGTAACCCGTTGGAAACGACGCTCAAGTGCAGCATCCTTTTCAATGTGTTGTCGGTATTCATTATAGGTTGTCGCACCAATTAGGTGGAGTTCACCACGCGCTAACATTGGTTTTAATAAGTTTGCGGCATCCATCGAACCTTCTGTTTTCCCTGCACCTACGAGATTATGAATTTCATCAATAAAGAGAATGATGTTTCCATCTGCTTGTTCTACTTCTTCGAGAACAGCTTTTAAACGTTCTTCAAACTCTCCACGGTATTTTGCACCCGCAATTAAAGAACCCATATCCAACTCAATGAGTTGTTTATTTTTTAAACTGAAGGGGACATCACCACGCATAATCCGCCATGCTAGTCCCTCTGCAATCGCCGTTTTACCAACACCCGGTTCTCCAATAAGGATTGGATTATTTTTTGTTTTACGGGATAATATTTGGATTACTCTACGGATCTCATCGTCACGACCAATAATTGGATCGATTTTACCATCACGAACATCTTTTACCAGATCTCGACCATATTTTAATAGGGCATCAATTTGATTTTCTGCTTGTGGTGAATCCATGACTCTACCGGAACGATGACTAAGAATTGAAGTTTCAATCGCGCGGTAATCCGCTTGATTTCGATAAGTATTTACAGCTTCTAAGATTCCTAAAAAAAGTGCAAATAGAGAAATATATGTATCGCCTTGTTTGGTTGACCATGCCTGTGCTTTCGCGAAAACATTCGTGATTTCTTGGTCCATGGTTAATTGTGCACCTTGAACCTTTGGAAGTTTATCTAAAATTTCATCGGCAGATTGAAGAAGTTTAGACTTACTGGTTCCAGTTTCTTCTAATATTAAATCAAGATCACCTGAATTCAGGATTGCCTTCATCAAGTGGGCTGACGACACAGCGCTGTGTTGCATTTGTGTCGCATAATTCACAGCTTCCATTAAAGCTGCTTGAGCTTTTTCAGTTAAGTTTTCGTAGTTCATGCAATTCACCTCCGTTTTAGCAATTGACTACTTAGAGTGCTAATATAAATTCTAAAGAAAAGTGACGTGTGTCACTTGAACGCTTTTTTAAAGCGGTCAAAGACACTATCACCTTTTACTTCTGTTTCTTTTAACGCTTCTAAATGTTCACGTTGTTGACGTGATAATTTAGTTGGTACTTCTAATTTAACTTCAACGTATTGGTCTCCCATACGTCCGGAACGAAGGTCTTGAACCCCTTTTTCACGGAGTCTAAATTTAGTATTGGGTTGTGTACCTGCTGGAATCGTTAATTTAACATCACCATGCACGGTTGGAACTTCAATTTCTGTACCCAATGTGGCATCGATTACCGACAAAGGAATATTAATATGGATATCATTACCCTCACGTCTGAAGTGTTTATGCGTTCCGACTACAATCTCAATAAAGAGATCACCGTTCGGTCCACCATTTGCCCCACGTTCACCCTTACCGGAAACACGTAATTGTTGTCCAGTAACGATTCCCGCAGGAATTTTAATATCGACTTCGACACGTTTGGTATTAAATCCTTTACCATGACATTCACCACAGCGTTTTGTAATTGTTTTACCTGAACCACCACAGTCCGGACATGTTGCTTGAGATTGGAAAACTCCAAAAGGTGTACGTTGTTGCGTAACCGTTTGACCCGTTCCACCACAACGTGAACATGTCTTGATATCATCTTTGCTGTGTGCACCCGACCCATGACACGATGTACATTCTTCATCTACATTTAAAGTCACGGATTTGTTTGCACCAAACACAGCTTCCATAAAGTCAATTCGCATACTCATAAAGCGATCTTGACCCTTCATAGGTCCATTAGGATTACGACGCTGACCGCCGCCTCCGCCGCCGAAGAATGAACTAAAGATATCTCCGAAATCATCAAAGCCACCACTAAAGCCGCCACCAAAACCGCCTGCTCCCTGATCAAAGGCTGCATGGCCGTATTGATCATAGCTCGCACGTTTTTGAGAATCACTTAGGACTTCGTAAGCTTCTTGGACTTCTTTAAACTTAGCTTCAGCATCATCCTCTTTGTTGATATCAGGATGATACTTTTTAGCTAATTGGCGATAGGCTTTCTTAATTTCTGCATCTGTGGCAGATTTACTTACTCCAAGTATTTCATAAAAATCTCTTTTATCTGCCATATCTACCTCCGAAAGTTTTTAAACTAGTTTTTTTCTTCAAATTCAGCGTCAACTACAGTTTCATCATTTGATGAAGCATCTGCTTCAGGTTGACCAGCTTGTTGCTCATACATTGCTTGTGACATTGCTTGAGCTGCTTGTTCTAATTGTTCAAGTTTTTCTTTTAATGTTTCAAAATCATTGTTGTCCATTGCTGCTTGCAATTCATCACGTAATTTTGTTACTTCTTCTTTTTGAGCATCATCCACAGGTGAATCTTCACTTGCTAATGATTCATCGATTTGATGGATGAATTGTTCTGCACGGTTTTTAAGTTCTGCTTCTTCTTTTAAACGTAAATCTTCTGAAGCATTTTCTTCCGCTTCACGAACCATACGTTCAATTTCTTCATCACTTAATCCTGAACTGTTTGAAATTGTAATAGATTGTTTTTTGTTTGTTCCTTTATCCATTGCCGAAACATTTACGATACCATTTACGTCAATATCAAATGTAACTTCAATTTGAGGAATACCACGTTTTGCAGGTGCAATACCATCTAATTTAAATAAACCAAGTGATTTATTATCCTTAGCCATTGGACGTTCACCTTGTAATACGTTAATGTCTACAGCAGGTTGATTATCTGCTGCTGTTGAGAATACTTGTGATTTTGATGTAGGGATTGTTGTGTTACGTTCAATAAGAACAGTCATCACACCACCCATTGTTTCAATACCTAATGATAATGGTGTAACGTCAAGAAGCAATACATCTTTAACATCTCCAGAAATAACACCACCTTGAATTGCGGCACCCATTGCAACAACTTCATCAGGGTTTACAGATTTATTAGGTTCTTTTCCTAATTCATTTTTAACTGCTTCAACAACTGCAGGAATACGTGTTGATCCACCAACAAGTAATACTTGATGAATATCATTTTTTGTAAGTCCAGCATCTTTTAATGCTTGACGAACTGGAACCATTGTACGTTCAACAAGGCTCTTTGTCATTTCTTCAAATTTAGCACGTGATAATGTTGTTTCCAAGTGTAATGGACCATTTTCACCTGCTGAGATAAATGGTAATGAAATTGAAGCATTTACAGTTGAAGATAAATCTTTTTTCGCTTTTTCTGCTGCTTCTTTTAGACGTTGCATTGCCATCTTGTCGGATGATAAATCAATTCCGTTTTCTTTTTTGAAAATATCTACTAAATAATCAACAACAATGTGGTCAAAATCATCTCCACCTAATTTGTTGTCACCAGCTGTTGATAATACTTCAAAAGTACCATCTGCTAATTCAAGAATCGAAACGTCAAATGTACCACCACCAAGGTCAAATACAAGAACTTTTTCTTCTTTATCTGTCTTATCAATTCCAAATGCAAGCGCAGCTGCAGTTGGTTCGTTAATAATACGTTCTACTTCTAATCCAGCAATCTTACCAGCATCTTTTGTAGCTTGACGTTGTGCATCATTAAAGTATGCAGGAACTGTGATTACAGCTTTTGTAACTTTTTCACCGAGGTAATCTTCTGCATAGCTCTTCATATAACCTAAGATCATTGCTGAGATTTCTTCTGGTGTATAATCTTTGCCTTCAAGTGTAACTTTTTCGCCTGTACCAATTAAACGTTTAACAGATACTGCTGAGTTAGGGTTTGTAACAACTTGACGCTTTGCAGCATCCCCAACAATACGTTCACCATTTTTAAAACTTACAACAGAAGGTGTTGTACGATTTCCTTCTGGGTTTGTAATTACTTTTGCTTCTCCACCGTCCATTACGGAAACAGCTGAGTTTGTTGTTCCTAAATCAATACCAATAACTTTACTCATAATATATATCCTCCTATAGACTCACTTTTACTAAACTCGCACGTAGAATGCGATCTTTTAACATATATCCTTTTTGGAATTCTTCAATCACGATATTGGATTCTACTCCCTCTTTTTCCTCAGTCATCATCGCTTGATGAATATTTGGATCAAAAGGTTGATTTAATGCATTAATCGGTTCCACACCTTCCGCTTTAAGGGATGCCATCAATTGATCATAAATCATTTGTACACCTTCTCTTAACGCTTCATCCGTTGTCTCTTGTTTTAATGCACGCTCCAAATTATCTAACACAGGCAATACATCTGCCGCAAAACCTTGAATTCGGTATTTACGCAGTTGATCATGCTCACGTTGCAGACGTTTTTTTAAGTTTTCTGTATCTGCTAACATTTTAAAATAGTCGTTTTTTAACGTTTCAATTTCTTTTCGTAAGGCTTCATTCTCATCAATTGCTTCATCTGTTTCAGAAGCCTCGTTCTCTGAGTTTGAAGTTTCAAGTTCTTCGCTGTCTGTTGCTTCAACTTCTTGTTCTAATTGAACTTCTTCGTTGAATTCTTCAGCGGTTTTATTCATCTTGCTCATCATTGCCACCTTTCCCATACACCGTTTCGATCATCTCCGAAACATAATCCATTAACGAGACAACGCGACTGTATTCCATTCGGCTTGGTCCCACAATCATTAACTTATGTTCATGATTATCGAGTAGATTAAACGAACTGGATACAACGGCCATATCATCAACCCAAACAATTTCACTTTGATCGCCTTTTTTAAGACTTAGGTGATTTTGTCCTGTGGATAAGTTACGCCACATTTCACTGTTTTCGAGCATATCCATCATTTCACGAAGTTTCTCTATGTTTGAGAATTCTGGCTGGTATAACATATTGCGTTCACCACTTAAATAGACTTCGTCCTGAGCAAATTTAACAAATGCTCCCACAAACGCCTCAAAGAGTACCTCATACTTTTCGATCCGTTTCGATAAGATGGGTCTTAAACTCTCCATTTTATCTACAACTTCCGATAGTGCTGTACCTTTTAATCGTTCATTTAATATTGAAGTACACGCCTCGAGGTCATTCACATCCACTTTACTATCAAAATTAAAGATTCGATGCTCCGCATGCCCTGATTCTGTTACGAACACGGCCATTGCATTAAATTCACTCAATGGAATTAACTGGACACTTTTCAGTGTTTCATTCATTGCACTGGGCCCTAATACAACCGTAGTGAGATTCGTCATTTGCGATAAGATATCACAGCTTTGACGAATTGCTTCATCAATACCGAGTCGTCGATCGGAGAAGATTTGTGCAATTGCGGTTTCAATACCGTAATTCTCTTCTTCATCCATAAGGTGTTCTACATAGAATCGATACCCCTTTGTTGAAGGGATACGTCCACTGGACGTATGTGTCTTTTCCAGTAGTCCTATTTTTTCTAAATCTGACATCTCATTTCGTATTGTCGCAGACGAGTATGATAAGTTATATTTATCGATTAACGTCTTTGAACCCACAGGTTCAGCTGTGTTAATAAATTCTTTAACAATCGCCTTAAATATTTCTATTTTTCGTGGCGTCAACATATTAATCTCGCCTCCTAAACACTCTATTCTTTGTGTCTAGTATTATTCTACACCACGAGTTTAGCACTGTCAACCTTTAAGTGCTAAAAAATAAAAAAGGACTTATTTGTCCTTTTTGTAGTATCGTACTTTACTAATTCCATAATCTTTAACACAATCTAACGAATAACCATCAATCTCATCAGGTAAGTCGTAATTTTTATCCGTCTCACAAATTATCAACCCACCATCTACGACCAAATCACGCTTGATTATCAACTTTATGATTTCAAGTGTTTGCGCGTAGCGATAAGGTGGATCAAGGAAAACAAATTCAAAGGAACCGGATACCGTTTCCAATAACTTCATCGAATCACCTTTTTTGAGTTGAATGCGCGATTCAAGACCAAATGTTTTTGTATTATCCTGGATAACACTAAAAGCTCGTACATCTTTTTCAAAAACTACTGCGCGCTCGATACCGCGACTAATTGATTCAATTGCCATCGCACCCGATCCACCAAATACATCTAACATTGCCCCTTCATTAAAGAAAGGTCCAATTCGATTAAAAATTGCGGCACGAACCTTATCCGTTGTAGGCCGTGTCGTATCTCCTTTTAATGTTTTGATGGGTCTTGATCCAAATCTTCCTGCTACAACTCTCATTACACTACCTCTGTTAACCGTTTTAAATTTTCTTTACGTTTTGTTTCTTCTTGTTTAATCCGTAATTGGTCTTTACGTTTTACATTAATAATACCCATTTCATATCGGGAAATTACATTTTGTGTTAGACCAATGGCAATCATGATTGCCATACGACTGGATCCCCCCTTAGAAATAAAGAGAAGCGGTACTCCTGTTAGAGGAATCAGTGCCGTAATACCTCCTATATTAAAGATAAAGTGAATCATAATATAAGCAACAGTCCCCATTAAAATAACTTTATCGGATTCTTTTTTAACTTTAAATGAATATTTAACCAGTTGGAATAGCATCGTTCCATATCCAATTAGAATCACCGAGAACCCAATCATCCCCAATTCTTCAATTGTTATAGCAAGAATAAAATCCGTATGAGCTTCTGGAAGATAACCATATTTGATTAAACTATTCCCATAACCCATTCCAAAAAGACCACCTTTAAACATCGCAACCATTCCATTAAAGATTTGATATCCACTTCCATAACGATCCAAGAATGGATTCGAGGATGTTTTAAATCGTCCAATCATATAAGGCGGAATGTTTAATTTTTCAATGAGACTAATTCCGAACGAAGAATCCAGAAAGATCAGTCCTATGATTCCTACACCTGCAAGAATAAACATTACTTTTTGTAATCGTGTTAGTTTGTCATGTGATGGTATTAAAACACAGATATATGCAACACCAATAATAACAACCGCTGACCCAAGGTCATGCTGCGCTTTCACAACAAATACGAAAATCGCAAGAATAATAAAGAATGGCTTTTTAACCATATCAAATGTGCTAGCACTTGTTCGTTTATTACGATCTGCAAGAAATGTTGCGATCGTAAGGATTCCAAAAATCTTAGCAAACTCACTAGGTTGTATGGTCATTACTTTAAGATTAATCCAAGCTTTCGCTCCATTAATTGCAGGGAAAACAAGCGTAATTCCCAACATACCAACCATTAAAAGTAATATTTTCGCATAATTTTTTCTAAAATAATTAAGTGAAAATCTTCGAGCGACCATAACCATCATAATATAGGATACAATCACAAAAACGAGCTCCTTAACCCCAACCAAGACTAGTGACTTCGGCGTACTTCCGGATGTCATGCTTCCTGAGATAACCATAAGGACCCCAAAGATATTTAATATTAATGCTGCTGCATGGATTGGGCGGTTATAGCCCATTGGCATTTTAAGTGATATTTTTCTTTTCTTCATGGCTTTATTCTATCATAGATATAATGAAAAATAAGCGAAAGCCTTTCAAAAAGAGTAAAAATACGATAAACTATGCATAAAGAGTTTGAATAGACCCACATATAATTCATACTTAAATATTATAATATATGGCATATATATTATTTATTTTTATCATGGAATAGAGGAATTTTAAATGCACGATATAAATATGGACACAATTGTCCTAGATCCAAACCCAGTTCTGCGTGAAAAATGCGAACCGGTGTCTTTTCCTTTGTCGGAAGAAGACCGTAATACACTTGAAAATATGTTGCAATATGTTCGTGATTCAAGAGATCCTGAACTCGCTGAAAAGTATAATTTGCAACCTGCAAACGGAATTGCTGCACCTCAAATTGGTGTTGCGAAACAAATGACAGCACTTGTTGTTGATCTTGAAGATAAACATGGAAATGTAAAAACGGTTGAATATGCTTTAGTTAATCCTAAAATAGTTTCAAATTCGGTAAAGCAATGTGCACTCAGTTATGGTGAAGGTTGCTTATCCATTCGTAAGGATTACCCAGGACTTGTTCGTCGTAGCCAACGCATTAAAGTTTTAGCATACGATATGATAACAGACCAACGTATTGAGATTGTCGCAAAAGACATCTTAGCAATTGTTTTACAACATGAAATTGATCATTTAAATGGTGTACTCTTTTACGATCATATTGATTCAAAAGACCCATGGATGGCTGAAAAAGGACTTAAAATCATAGAATAGGAGATTATATGGACGAAAAAAATATGAAATTAAGAAAAACCGATACCCTAGTCTATGCTTTAGGTGGCTTGGGCGAAGTCGGTAAGAATATGTACTGTATTGAACATGATGATGAAATTATCATTATTGACTGCGGGGTAATGTTCCCCGAAGAGAACTTATTGGGTGTTGATTATGTCATTCAAGACTATGCTCACTTAATTCGTAATCAAAAGAAAGTTAAAGCCCTCGTTATTACACACGGACACGAAGACCACATTGGTGGTATTCCTTTCTTGCTCCAAAAAGTGAACGTACCTCAGATTTACGCACCGCAATTTGCGAAAGCTCAAATTGAACGTAAACTTGAAGAACGAAAAATAAGAACAAAACACAAAATTCAAGAAATCGATTCAAAATCTACAATTAAAACAAAACATTTTGTTATTGGATTCTTTAATGTTGTTCACTCGATTCCCGATGCACTTGGGGTTCTTGTTAATACACCAAATGGACGCATTGTCTCAACAGGAGACTTTAAATTTGATTTAACGCCTGTTGGAAATAATCCAGATTACCAAATTATGTCTTATATGGGTGAAATTGGCGTTACGCTTTTAATGAGTGATTCTACCAATGCAGAAGTTAGTGGCTTTTCCATCAGTGAAAAAGAAGTTGGACGTGAAATTAAACGAATTTTCAACAAGACAGAAGGTCGTATCATCATTGCTACCTTTGCTTCAAACGTTTATCGTGTTCAGCAAATTATCGAGGCTGCTATTGCGGATGGTCGTAAGATTGCAATCTTTGGTCGTTCGATGGATAACGTTGTTAATATCGCACGTAAACTCGGTCATATTGATGCAGCTGACAAACACTTTGTTAATGCTCATCAATTAAATAAACTTCCTGCTGATCAATCTTGTATTATCTGTACAGGAAGCCAAGGGGAACCCTTGGCTGCGTTAAGTCGTATTGCAAATGGAACACACCGCCAAATCAGCATTATGCCTGGTGATACGGTCGTATTCTCATCAAGCCCAATTCCTGGAAATGCTACCAGTGTTTCCCATGTTGTAAACCAATTGACTCGTGCCGGTGCAAATGTCCTAACAAACTCACCGCTCAACTCAATTCATACAACAGGTCATGCTTCAAAAGAAGAACAAACACTGATGCTTCAATTAATCAAACCGAAATTCTTTATGCCAATGCATGGAGAATACAAGATGCTTAAAGCACATCGTCAAACAGCAATTGAGACGGGTGTTGACCCAGATAACATCTTTATTTGCTCAAACGGTGATGTTGTTGCACTACGTGATGGTGTTGCATTCATGAGTGATACCCGAATTCAAGCCGATGACATTTATGTTGATGGAAATGATTCGAGTGGATTATCGACTGCAGTGCTTAAAGATCGTAAGATTTTATCGGACAGTGGGCTGGTTTCAGTTGTAGTAACCATTGATTCACGTCAAAATAAAATTCTATGTAAACCAACTATTGTTACACGAGGATTTGTATTCATTAAAGAAAATCAAACATTACTTAAAGAAGCGGAACTTGTTGTTTATGAAGCACTTAAAAAACGTATGACAAAGAAAGTTACCTTTGGAGAAATTAAGAATACAATTCGTGGTTCTCTCGAGCCCTTCCTTTACAAACATACTCAACGTAACCCACTTGTTATTCCTGTAATCTTAAACCAAAAAACAGCGATGACACCGGTAAAAGTCGAAAATAAAAAAGAAAACTCAGGTCAAGAAACAAAACCTGTAAAAAAACAGAAGAAAAATAACAACAAACAAAATAATGAACCGAAACAACAAAAGGATGCTAAAAAACCAAAAACACCGAAAGCAACAAAACCTCAACAAGCTCGTGAAGCATGAGTAAAAAAAAGTTAGCGGTTTTACTGGGGTTGATTGCAATTGTGTCATCACTAATTTATTTTGAAATGACACATTTTGCACCTCAGCGTGTTAAGTTGCGTATTGAAACGGTGGAATCAACACGCATTCCTGCATCCTTCAACAATCTTTCAATTGGATTTCTATCCGATGTATACAGTCATGAAGAAAATCTTGATAAAGCACTTATAGAACTCGATTCATTTAAACCCGATATGATTATATTTGGTGGTAATTTATTTAAAGCTGCTCCTTCTGAGAAGGAACAAGCTGCAATGATTGAAAAATTAAGTAAAGTAAATGCGAAACTTGGTAAGTATGCAGTATTGGGTGAAAATGATATCCGTAAAGCAAATGAAGTGACGCAAGAAGTTTTAACACAAAGTGGATTTAAACTCATTTCAAATACAAAAATTGATGTTCACAACTTTACGACCGATTCGATTCAACTTGTTGGTATTGATGCGAACAATGATATTAACAAAGAAACTGAGTTCCCTTACCCTACAACATCAGAGGACCTCTTCAACATTACCATTGCAAACAATCCGGATAATGTGAAGGAATTTGATGATACGGAAGTGGATCTCATGCTTTCTGGGAAGACAATGGGTGGTTACATCCGATTACCACTTATTGGCTCGATCACAGAGTCTTCAGACTATATTAATAAACGTCAAACAGTTGACGAAACAACTTTAATTATCTCATCAGGAATAGGATTAAAAGAACCTGAAATGCGTCTTTTATCTAATCCTGATGTCATGATTGTTATTTTAAAAAGCCCCGAAGCATAGGGCTTTTTTTTGGAGGTATTATGAATCATAAAGAACGATCCCATCAATGGATGAAACAATTTCTCAATAAGGACTCAATTGTCGTGGATATGACCTGTGGTAATGGATATGATACGCATTTTCTAGCCAATCATGCCGGTCATGTTTACGCCATCGATATACAAGAAGAAGCAATCTTGAGTTCAAAACAATTAAACCAAAACTTTTCCAACATCACTTATATCCACTCCGATCACAGTCGTGTTAATTTCGAAGAAAAAGCACCCTTTACAGGTGCTATATACAATCTTGGTTACTTACCTCGAAGTGATAAGTCGATCATTACAACGTCACATACAACGGTCTCATCACTTAAAAACATCTTTCCCTTACTTACAGACTTTTTAGTAATTGCTTGCTACTTAAAGCATGAAGGTGGTTACGAAGAATATGAAGCAGTTCGTGATTACATTATATCGACAAACATGCCCTATGAGACCTTGGAATACGAAACGCCTCTTAGTCCCGTAACGTTTCTTGTTGATCTACGAAATAACGCATCATAAACCGTTCCCGCGCATGAACCAGCTCATTGACGCCATCTTGTGGTTTATCCAAAATGTCTAACCACACATTTGGTAGTTTCCATTCAATCGAATCAAACAATTGTAATTCAAGACATGTTCGAGCATAACATGTCTTTTTTGCGAGCTTACAAACAAAATAATTATGGACTGTAGTAAGTTCTAATCGATGGTATGCGTCCACAACACTTGCGAGATAGGAAATTGAATCCACCTCATATCCAAGTTCTTCTTGTATTTCGCGATGAACTGCTTGAATCATTGACTCACCAACTTCAATACCACCACCGGGTGATTCATAATGATTTCGCTTACCAAATAAGTCTTGTCCTTTAATTAGAATCATTGCACACTGTCCAAATTCATTCAGCACAAAACAACGAACGGTATTACGAACATTACAGATATTAGCCGCTTCAAATTGATCATCATCGAAGTATTTAATTATCATTATAAAACCTCCTGGTCATATAAAAAAAGACGCACGCTGCGCCTTTCAATGAAGTTGTTGAATCACACAAATATCTTGGGTGGGGGGGTAAAGAATATTTGGTGTTCAACCGGTCATCACTGACCATGTACAATAATACGCTCTTGGTCATTTATTGTCAAGGATAAAACCAAAAATTAAATTTTTATTAAGATTTACTTTGCTAACAAAGTAACAAGTGCTTAGAAAGCTTAAAAAAGAGGGTTTCCCCTCTTTGTTATTAGTGTTTATGACGTCGTTTTAGAGCCAATCCTAATCCTAACATTACGATACCACCGTATAGGCTTGTATTTGAAACACCGGTTTTAGGAAGTTCTTTTGTTTTATCTTTTTGAGATATAACACCCTCAGTCCCACCTTTATTCAATGCTTCAGAAGGATTTGTTTCAGGTTTCACTTCTGGTTTTTCTTCCGGTTTCACTTCTGGTTTTTCTTCCGGTTTCACTTCTGGTTTTTCTTCTGGTTTCACTTCCGGTTTCACTTCCGGTCTCACTTCCGGTTTTTCCTCTGGATCCACGGATTCATCAATACGAACAAGTGCATCCATTGCTGTTTCGAGTTCTAAAACAGCTTCATTGAGTTCTTCCTGTGATACGGGTTTAGGAATTGAAATACTTCTAAATTGTCTACCTTGAATACGTCCTAAAATGGTCTCTGCCTTTTGGAGTGCATTTTCAAGCCCTACGAAGCTTTCTTCCGTATAGTGAGTTACATCAAGTTGACGTGCTTCACTGACACGGTCTTCCAAGCGATCAATCATTTCCTGATCCAGTTTTACAGGTCGTAAATTTATGACAAGTTCTTGAACTTTTTCTGCGACTTCATCAATTTCATCTTGAGAGAGATTAAGATCCAAACGCAGCGTGTTCACCTGCTCAATATATTCTTGAAGTGCTTTAAATGTTGTTTCATCATAACGGTTTGCTTCAAGTTCTCCAAGCATTTCTATAAGTTCATCAACACCACTCCAATCTTGACTCATATCAATTCGTTCAAGAAGTGATAAGGCATGTTTTAGATTTTCTGCTGCGTCATCGATATCTTGTTGTGTTGATAGTTCAAGTTCCGCAATGGTTCGTGCATGTTTGTGTGCATCATGAAGGCGAATTAAACTTGACTCTGTATAGAGATCTAAGTTTACTGCATCGGCTTCTTTGATAAGTTGTTCAAGGAATTCGGTGTTACGGATTCGTTTTAAACCATCGATGGATTCTTGTAGAGATTTAACTAGAGCATCCATCTCTGTTTGATATGACACTTTATTCCGTAATGTTTGAACATTTTCGAGTACCTCTTGGAATGTCGCAAAACTTTCTGATGTATAAAGACTGGCATCGATTGTTTTTGCCGATTCAATAAGAGCATCCAATGCTTTTATATCGAGTTTCAGTACTAAATCATCAAGCGCTTTGTTAAGACGTTCGTGAATTGTTTTATACTGTGTCTCGGATGCCTCGTTTCCTTCAAGCATTGCCTTAGCTTCAGCATAGATTGTATCAAATTGTGCTAAGGAGGCTTCGGTATAGACACTTCGGTCCAAACTCTCAAGTTCTTGAATACGCTCTTGAAGCTTCACATATTCTGCATCGTGAATTTTCTCAAGCTTATCGATAGCATCGTTCAACTTAATTAGCATCGCTTCATAATCTTTTTCTTGCGCAGTTTCAAGTTCAAGGAGCGCCTTTGCTTCTACAACGACTGAATCTGCTTTTTCAAGGGATGCTTGTGTATAGATTTTACGATCAAGCTTTTCATACGCTTCAAGCCCTATGTTTAAGGCTTGATATGATTTTGATTGAACAAGCGTAATGGATACTTGATTCATGCTTATATCATCTTTAACTTCAAAAGGATATTCAAGGATATTATTAGGATAACCTTTAGGAAGTGTTTTTAGTGTAAGTGTATAGTTTCCTAATGGTAATTCAGTTTCAATTCCCGCTTGAGTACTTACACCTTCATAGACTACTTTGTTTTCGTGATTTTTAATCATAAATGGTACTTCTATGGCCTCATTCACATCACTTGTTATATGGATTGAAGTCATTGCTTTTGTTTCTGTTGGAATTTCGAAAGCAATACTGTTTTTAAAACTTTCTTCCGAGAAATCCGGTTGGATGGTGTAGTAAATCAAACCATCGTACTCACTAAAATCGAAATCTTTAAGGACCATGGTTCCTTGTTTTTCATTGCGAATGGATTGATTTGGTTTTTTATCTTCAAGTTTGCGATAAAGGTGTACGGTTGTTTTCGCAGGAACATGTTTAAAGGTTAATGAACCAATACCATTTGCTTGAGGTTTTGCTTCAACTTGATTGAGTAATAAGTTATTGGGTTTTGGGAAGGAATCCGTTTCAAACATTTGCCATTCATAAATACGAACTGCTTGCCATGGCGATGACCCCGCTAAATCAATCTTCAATTTCCACTCTTGAGAGGTAATCGGTTCATCTAACAAGACATCGGTTACGGCTTCACGATTATTTTTAATCTGTTTTGCTAAGATCCAATCGCCTTTCTCATTTTTATAATGCAGTGAGAAGTTAATGGTATTCATGTCTTTGGCTTCTCCACCGTATTCCGCATGCTCAACACGCCAACGTTTGATTGTTTTTGGCGCATCCAGTTTGATATCCATGTATCCATTACTTTTTGGTGATGAAGCCCATTTACTGTTTCCTTGTGCTGTTCCATCTAAAGCTTTCGATGCAGGTTCCGCATCATTTTGATGACTTACAGCTGTTACTTCCGCATTTAACGCAACATTTATGGGAACTTCCATTTCCACAACTTCACTACGGTTGAGGTCTACACCCCATTCAAAACGACCCTCTGTACCAAGGCCTCGTTGTCCGTCTTTATTTATGGTGATTACTTGAATGGTTGTATGGTTGTCTTCAAATGCATTCGCATCAGTTCGAGTAATCTTATCAGCATAGAAATGATTGTTTGTACTTGTGCCTAATAACACAGGTACTCCATCGTTATTTACTTGGTAGACTTCATAATACTGAGCACCGTCTACTTTGTCCCAGGTCGCTCTAAATTGAGCCATACGAGCATCCGCAAGCAATTGTTCGGTTACCACAATGTTTGACGGACCGGCCAAGCGTGGTGCCGTATTTGTATACACATGAATTTGGCCAAGATTTACTTTAATCGGCCCTGCTTGTTTCGCTTCAACTTGAAGACTAAGTGCATGCATCACAGAACCACTATAAGTGGATAAATCTACACTGTGACGTACCCACCCATCTTTATCGGATGTAAGTGTAAAGAATGTCGCATCATGATCTTTATAGTTTTCATCAAACGTTACCCCTAAACGTAGCGTCGTATTCGGTGTCGTCTTTGTAACGACATCAACTTTTGTTGTATCGGTTACATTTAATTTTGTACTATATAACATAACTTCATTCGTGTCCCCTGCTTTAAAGTTACCTTCAATTTTTAAAGCATTCCCACCATTGTATGCATCATCAAAATCGTAAGCAATGGCAGCGCGAGCTTGACCCGCTTTATGATCTTTAACCCAAAAACGCCAGGTTGGCATGATATCTTGAATCGCACGGTTGTGCCATGCACCATCACGCGTTAAAACACCATCCGTAAACCATTTACGACCATGACCGGAATTAAAACTTGTTTGAAATTCCGTACCCGTGATAACCGACTTGTCCACAACATAACGGGACATTCCCTTCCAGTTTTGGGAATCATCTGCTAAAGTTGGATCGCCTTGAGGTCCTGTATATAAGATATTTTCTTGATGATGGAAATCTTCAGGATCTCTCGCAAGACCCATGGTTGAATTGGATGCGTAAAGCGCGATGGATGATAGAATGCGTTTATCAGCACCAATTAGAGTTCGAGAATCAATATTTGTTTTATGAGAACGTTGTTGGATCTCAAAACCTGTATAAGCGTCAAACGGATTACGTCCAATCGATTTTAAATAATCAGATGTTCCTTGAACACGACCTTGCCAGTTATAGTTAATGAAAAATTCATCAACACCAAAATCATCTTTATGATCAACAGGTTTCATCCATAAGTCATTGGATTGATTAATTGCATTTTGATGACTTACATTCCCATTATTCGCCATGGCATCATACCAAGAAATGTTAATAGGATATCCCATTTCACGTGATTTGGTACGCATATAACGTAGCATCGCATTCAATTGATTCGCAACACGTTGGTTGGATCCATAAGTTTCTTGATTAAAGAAATACCCATCAAAGCCAAAGTATTGCGCAATTTCGATCATTTTATCCGCTGCAGGAAATGATCCATCGGGATTTTGTTGAACCATCGCTTCGAGTTCCTTTAAGGAATCTGGTTGACCACTACCCCATGGAAATCCTAATGTCGCATACACTGGAACACCATTTTTATGCGCTGCATCGACGATATCGGGTGATGGCAAAGCAAAAATCCCTTCATCCGTACCAGCCCAATATATGAGTGAATCAATGTATTGCCAGTTATCAAATGCATATATATTGAAATCACTACCACCTGTTGATGGTGAGCTATCATGATTTGCATTGATAATCGCAGCATTGGTGATCTTCGCATCAGGATGAGCAAGATCGTTAATTTGATGGCCTTTAAATCGGTTGGTATTTAAAGGAATTGTTGCACGATTCAATGATGCATCGGGATCTGTTTCTGGTGTCCATTTCATCAATGTTTCGAGTCTAAAAGCGGGTGATAAGGGTTGAAGTGAAAGCCCATCATGATACGCTTCATTCACCTCATCCGTTCCATCTCCAGTAACAAGTGCATGAGATGGCATGACAAAAAAAGGTAATAATAACGAAAAACTGGTGACAACCGCAAGTGTTGTCTTTACATATGATTTAAATCTAGAATTTCTTTTCATAAATATCCCCTTTCAAATGTGCATGCGTTTTAGAAAACGCTTACACTTATATGTTATTTTGAAATTGAATTCTGAACAAGTCACAAATCATATGAATTTGGGTATAAAAAAAAGACCCAATGGGTCTTTTAGTTTTTTGTGGATTGACGTGGTGTATAAAGATAACTAAGTTCAATTTCTTTATCTTCAACTTCATCTTCATTAAGCATTTTTGTAAGAACACGCATTGCAACTGCACCCAGATCATAGGATGGAATTGCGAAACTTGATAAGCGTGGACGTACCATTGAGTTATACTTCGTATCAATTAAACATACAATTTCCAAATCTTCTGGAATATTCATATTACACTCATGCGCCGCATTCATTGCGGAAATCGCTTGAGAATCGCGGTTTGCAATTAAGAAATTGTAATTCATTGATTCAATATGATCTAAGAAATAATCATAAGAACGACGGTAATCTAGTGGAATTTCAATATACCCTTCATCATCAATACCTAATTCTTGATATGCACGTTGAACACCTGAAACCATTTGATTTGTTGTGAAATCATTTTTGCGGTCTTGAATTACAGCAACACGGTTTTTAGGATCCATTTGAATTTTTTGCATCGTCAATTCATAAACTGCTTTTTCAATATCAACGTAAACGGATGAAATTTGCTTATCAGACATTTTATTACCGATAATTACAATTGGGAATTGATATTTATTCAATTCTGCCAATTCATTTTCCATGAGCTTATCGTTATAGATAATTACACCGTCCACACGTGATTTAATGATATCATCAATAACATCTTTAATGTCTACGATACCTTCAGTCATTGTGTGAAGCATAATATTGTATTTATAAATCTTTGCGACATCAATCAAACCATTAATAATTTGACCGGTATAGCCAAAACTTGCTTCAGGTACGAGTAACGCAATTGTCGTAGTTTTTTGTAAAGCAAGGCCTTGAGCAATAGCATTTGGTTTATATCCTAATTTATCAATTGCAGTTTCTACTTTAACACGTGTTTCTTCACGAACAATTTCGAGACCATTAATTACACGTGATACAGTAGCGAGTGATACCCCAGCTTCTTTCGCTACATCATAAATCGTTACACGTTTCATACTTCTTCATCCTCTTTTACTTCATCTAATTTTTTATCGAGTTCACGAACTTGTTTTTCAGCCGCTTCTACAATATTTGAAGGTTCAAGGTTTGATTCTGCATCTCTTGATACTTGATCCAATTCTTCTTCTAAGGTATCAAGAAAACTGAATGCATCTTCTTCAAATTCATGTGCTTTCGTTTCTACGGTATCTTCAACAATTTCTGATACTTTTTCAGCACCATCATGGACTTTAACTTTTACCGTTTCAGCGCCTGCATGGACTTCTTTTGAGACTTTTTCTGCCTTAGCTCTTAATTCTTGTTCTGATACCCAATCTGTAACGTTTTTAGATGTATCTTTAACAATTTGAGTTCCAGCATCAACAGCCTCTTTTGTTTTTTCTTTTACAATCTCAGTACTTTTAACGACACCAGGATGTTTAGCAAGGTCATCCAAGCCCTTCTGCATTTTTTTAAGACCTAAAAGTGCGCCTTCTTTAAAACGATCAAAAGTTTCGGACTCTTCAACTTTTTGAAATGTTGTTTTTGCCGATTCAAAAATACCGGTTGCAAGATTTCCTAAATCATCAAAAAATTCATTGCGTTCCGGTGCTGCACGAAGCACTTCTAATGCGGAATTCACAATATCTTTATTTTTTTCAAGTAAATGTTCTGCACGTTCTTGTATTAAATCACTGTCTTTAAATCCCGAAATGATTTCCAGTGAGCGAACATTCATATCGTTAATGGTATTGAGCGTTTTATCTCTAAATGTTAAGAGACGTTCTTGACCATTTTTAGCGGCAATAATTTCATTGCTTTCGCTATAAAAGTTATAAACAACATCATCGATTTGATAAACAAGTTCATTTAAAATTTCATCATATTTACTCATAAATTCCAAAATCCTCCTCTTTTTCATCTCCAGTTTCTTGAACATCCGAACTTTCAGGATTCCGTCCATTACGACGTTTATCTAAAAGGTCTTTTGTCCAATTTACAATGGCATCGGAATGTTTCGCACCATAACTTGCGACAGAGCTTACAGCACTTACGGCTGATTGATTTACCAAGTCCACTGTATTTGTGACATTATTTAAAGTATTTAAAGGTGCTTGAAGCTGATCCACTGAACTTTGTGTCGAATCAATAACACCGTTAACACGGTCAATTGTTTTCGGCAAATCCCTCACAACAACATAAATACGATACAAAATCATTGCCAATATAATTAAACAAACCACACCAACTATCGGTGCAATTAAGATTGATACTTCACGTAAATTCTGAATTAATGCATCCATTCTATCACCTCTCTAATGTCATTATAACTGTATATGAAAAAGTTTTCAATCGTTGAAACGTATTTTCAATGCATCTTTTAAATCATAAATATCTTTCGAACTCATAAATACATAAACGGCTGGTCCAAAGGACTCAAGCAAGTCTAAATCATGATCATTTAAATCCACAACATGACTGTCTTCAATGCGATCTTGAAGATAGGTGATATCAATGTCAATCCCCTCTTCCGCATCATCAATACTTGTGAAAGGACATAAACACACTTCGTCAGCAAGACTGAGTGCGTCTGCGAATTCATCCGCAAAGTAATAAACACGTCCAACACGATGAGGCTTAAAGATCCCTACGATTTTACGATCTGGATAACGGGTTCGAGCCGCTTCAAGTGTTACACGAACTTCAGTTGGATGATGTGCATAGTCATCAATATAAACATTATCTTTTCCCGTTTCAATTACAAAACGACGTTTAGCGCCTGTAAAGGTTTGAAGTCCTGCCTCAATATCATTGGGTTCAATGCCTTCATATAGACCCACAGCAATCACTGCAAGTGCATCTAAAATCATATGATCCCCTACGATTGGAAGATTAAAACGGTGAATACGTTTTCCATCTACTTCAACATCAAAAATACTGTGAGTCGTTGTCTTCTCAAGTTCTGTTGCACGAATTTTATTGCCTTCACCAAAACCATAAGACCATGTTTCCACATCGAATGATAAGTCTTGGTAATGAGGATCATCACCCCAGACAACAATTAACGATTCCACATTCTTTGCGAATTCTTTAAACGCGGATAAATAATCCTCAACGGATTTAAAGTAATCCACATGATCAATCTCAAAATTCGTCATAATCGCAATTTTAGGTTTATATGCCAAGAAATGACGACGGAATTCACATGCTTCTACCGCAAAATATTCATCATCACGTTGCAAGTCACCACGACCATCACCAATGAGGTATCCCGTTTCTTTTGAATAACTTAACATATCACGTAAAAGTGTTGTAGTCGTTGTTTTACCATGGGACCCACTCACCGCAATCGTCCGGTACGAATCCATCATTTTCCCAAGATATTCATGATATCGATACGTTTCAACTGTCGGATTCGCCTTAGCTGCTTGTACTTCTTCATGATCATCTAAAAATGCATTCCCGATAATCACAACGGTATTATCTTTAATATTGTTTTTGTTAAATGGGACAATTGGAATGTTTAACGCTCTTAACGCATCCTCTGTAAAGAAATGACGATCAATGTCTGAACCCATCACTTCATAACCCATTTTGTAACAGATACGCGCTAACGCTGCCATACCGGTCCCTTTAATACCAATAAAATAAATTGGTTTATTCTTCATGCTCATCAATTCCTTCTAAATAATCATACAGAGAAACCTGAACTGTTTCTCCTTTTCCTTCATTTGAAATAATATCATCCACACGTAAATCCATAAGTGACTCATCAATTTTACGTGCTTCTGCTTTTGATTCTTCTTGTACCTTGCCATACATTGGACTTATTACTTCCGCAACAGGTACATGTTTGGACGCTTTATTTTTCTTAGGAATATCCAAAGGCTCTGAGGGTTGTGAAGGCCCACCATACATTGGACTAATAATATCTTTTCGTTGGTATTCGAATTTTTTTACTTCCAATTCGGATGTGCGTGCTGCTTTAGCGCGCTCCATTTTACGTTTTGCTAGGTCATCATCAGCCGTAATCATGCGAGATTTACGGTTTAACTCACTGGCTGCTTTCACAGCCTCGTCAGGAGTCATATCAGTAATAGGCTTTTCACTTATAACAGGCTCTGTTATATCAACATGTTCTGTTACGGTTTTTGGTTTTTCTACAATTTTCTTTTCTTTGGGAAGAATTGGTTTCAACTCAGGAATTTCCACTTCACCAACATGATCAGAAATTTCTTCTTCTATAACGATTTCTTCTTCTTTAAATAAAACTGATGCTAAACGACGAAACATGATATTACCTCTACCTTTCTATCCTACTCCGTTTTTGGAGCTGTCTTATCAATTATATCCGAGATTGCTCCAGATTCTGGTATCGCATGCTCAAAGAATTCTTCGTATCTTTCGTGATACGTAATAATATCTTTCTTCGAGAAATCTTGGACTACTAAATCTTCATTTACAGTGATGCTACGCATTGTTGTAAACATTGATTGCACAATCATATCCATATTGGCATCATTCACAATTGCCATCATATCGACTTGACCATTTTCTAACACAACAGCTTTATGCTTTTCTAAATCAACAATACTAAAGATAAAGTGTTGTTCTTTATCCGAACCGTCTACATAGGTACCGGTGGTACGATACGAAACTGCTTCTTCTTTGATTAATGACGAAAATTGAATTTTAGAATCTTCTTTTTGATCCCCTTTTTCTTTTCCTTCATTATTCTCAGTAATCTCGGTATAACGTTTCGCTACAATATTCGCAACATCAAGATCAAGCATGATCGGTTTGCGATCAATTTCATAGAGTGTTGAAATTTGTGTTGATTGCTTAATCCCAACATCGGGTAAAAGATAGTAACGATAATATTTTTTATTATGATTGGTAGCTTCTGGCATTGGTCTACTCAATGCACTCTTAACAAGATCATCATAATTGATCGCTGCAGGTGTACATCCACTTACAAGAAGTAAAAGTAGCAATGCAGTCATTAACTTACGCAATGACATCACCCCATGTCTTCTTATCAATAAAGTGTAATAAGGCCTCACGTGCTGCTAAGTAATCATCCGTATCCAAAATTGAACTGGATGTATGGATATTACGAGCACATAAACAGCATGTTAATGTTTTAACACCGGAATTCGATTTGTGAACTGCACCTGCATCTGTTCCACCTGGTGAAAAATAGTATTGGTGCTTAATATCATGTTCGTTACAGATATCCACAAATTTGTAGATTAAATCTTTTGTTGCAATCATATTACCATCCATAACACGGACCAAGACGCCACCACCTAACTTGCCGATTGCCTTGGAATCTAAAGCGTCATTAGCAGGCGAACAATCCAGAATAATCGCAAGATCGGGTTTCACAAGATTTGCGACCGTTTGCGCACCTCGTAACCCAACTTCTTCCTGAACACTGCATCCAACATAAAGATCATAATCCAATTCTTGATCTTTCAGTGCTTCAAGCAGATCCAAGCCCATTACACATCCATAACGGTTATCAAATGCTTTGGCTAAAAGGCGTTTTCCCTTGTTTAATACATTGAATTCACCATCAACCACAACCATGTCACCAATTTGAATACCCATGGCGTGTACTTCTTCAGGTGTTGTTGCGCCAACATCCACAGTCATCTGAGGAATCTGGATTGGCTTTAAACGTTCTTCAGCTGAGAGCATATGTGGTGGTGTTGCACCGATAGCGCCATCATAAACTTCACCATTACGTGTTGTAACACGAACACGATGTCCTAAAAGCACTTGACTAAACCAACCTCCAACAGGATGTATTTTTAAAACACCTGTCTCCGTTACTTCACGTACTAAAAAACCTACCTCATCCATATGTCCTAAAACTAAAACTTTAGGTGCGTTTTTTTTCTTACTACGACGTACGGCAAGAATACCTCCTAAATTATCACGAAGAATTTCATCGGTATAGTTTGAATATTCATTAAATAAATATTGAGCAACTTGATGTTCATGACCACTCACACCATCAAGTTGTGTTAAAGTTTCAAACCAATTTAATTGTTTCTCATTCAACATTATTTTTTCCTCCAAATCGCTCTAAAAATCGGTTGCCCCATTTCATGGAACTTACGTTCATATTCGGTAAATGGATCTTCATGTTCATGACTTCTAAAATCTACGTCAACTTCCACAAGTTCAAACTTATGTTGACCAACACTCACGAGTGAATAGTTAAAAAGACCCACATTGTCTGTTTTCATCCAAATCTCACCTCTATCCGATAAGACAGAATAATATTCATCCAATTTATCTTTATACGTTAGACGACGTTTTGTATGACGTTTCTTAGGCCATGGGTCACTAAAGTTTAAATGAACCACATCCACTTCACCCGGTGCAAACATATCGTTTAGATTTTCCGCATCACCATAAATAAATCTTTTATGATCTCCTGGGTTTTTTTCTAATTTCTTCAATGCGATTGAAGACGCTGTAAAATCACGTTCCATCGCTACAATACCGCGATCTGGGTACAGTGCCGACAACTGATGCCAGTAATCACCTTTACCCGATCCAATCTCTAAATGAAGCAATTCGCTACCGAGTGCTTCTTTCCAATTTCCTTTAATTGTTTCAAATTCTGTTACTGTGTAGTCAGCAAAAGTTTCAAAGACTTCTGAGCTCCACTCTTTTTTACGTAATCTCATGCAATCATCCTCATTTTAATATGTACATTGTACCATGCTTCAAGACTTCTTACCTTGTTTTTTACATTATTTTCATGAATATGTGATAAAATACAAATATGAAAAACAAACTCACCGCAACTGGGATTATTGTTGAATATAATCCTTTACATAATGGTCATTGTTACCATATTAAAAAGACCCGTGAAATCACGCGATGTGATGTTTTAATAGCGGTCATGTCACCAAATTTTGTACAACGCGGTGAACCGGCTTATCTGGATAAATGGGTTCGTACAGAAGCGGCTCTTGAATCAGGTGTGGATTTAGTTTTAGAACTTCCAACTATTTATACTTTACAAAGTGCTGATGTCTTCGCATTTAAGGCAGTCGAAATCTTAAATCATGTGGGTATTCAGTCCCTTGTATTTGGTTCAGAATCAAATGTTCTTCCCGTCAAACCACAGTTTGATAAAGGCTTACTGAAACAAGGGCATTCCTTTGCCCATGCTTCAAATACGTCCAACCATCAGTCAAATGATATTTTAGGTGTCTACTACGTCCAAGCATGCCAAACATACGGGATAACGCCATTAACCATTCTCCGCACGAATAACTACCACGATCAAAGCATTAGTACCAGCATCGCTAGTGCCTCCGCAATTCGTAAAGCACATCAAGAAGGCATCTCTGTTAGCCATACAACGCCTTTAGACCTTAATACACTTACAAACTATCAACTCAAGGAGTATGAACCCTTTATTCACTATTTGCTCTCCGTTCAACCCTCTAAAACACTGAGTCAAAATTCATTAGTTTCAGAAGGGATTCAAAATCTATTCATCAAACATCGACATCTTCCTCTTGATGTTTTAATTGAAACGTGTACCTCTAAACGCTATACACGATCACGGGTACAACGCACCTTAATGAACTTACTTTTAAATTTTACGAAAGATCTTGAACAACCCCTAGAACACGTTCGAGTCTTGGGCATGAACACCAAAGGAAAAGCTTACTTACGACAACTGTCCGATGATGAAATTCCCTATACAACGCAATTTAAGCATTACCAGTTTAAAGAACTGGAATTACGCGCAACTGAAGTTTACACCTTACCCAAAGATGAGACGATAAAAAAAAGACTTCTTAAACAAGAAGTCTCCGAACTTATTATTAAAACTTAAGCGGTTTAATAACTTCCCATGGGAAGCCATCACGACCGAAATGACCGAAATTTGCGGTATTACGATAGATTGGACGTAATAAATCAAGTTCCAAAATAATATTGCCGACTTTAAAATCAAAGTTGGCTTTTATTATGTCTAAAATCTCTGATTCAGGACGTTTATGCGTTCCGAATGTATCAATATGAATCGAAAGGGGATCCGATAAACCAATTGCATAACTCAATTGCAATTCAATTTTATCGCAAAGCCCTGCAGCCACAACACTTTTTGCGACATAACGTGAGAAGTAAGCTGCTGAGCGGTCCACTTTAGATGGATCTTTCGAACTAAAGCATCCACCACCGATACGACCAAATCCACCATAGCTATCCACTACAATCTTACGACCTGTTGTACCACTATCACTAAAAGGACCTGCAATACTAAACTCACCACTTGGATTCACAATAAAACGTGTTTCTTCAGTAATCCATTTTGAATCAATTACAGGTTTAATAATCGACTCCATAACCGTTTTCTCAATGGTAGCGTGATCAATTCCTGCTTTATGTGATGCACTCACTAAAACCGTATGCACAAACTTAGGCTCATTGCCTTCATATGCAACTGTAACCTGTGTTTTCCCATCGGGATAAAGCCAATCAATTTCTGATTTCGCATCACTTAATCGTTTTGATAAGGCATGCGCTAAATGAATTGGAAGGGGCATATAATTTTCAGTTTCATTACATGCAAACCCAAACATAATCCCTTGATCGCCTGCTCCCACATTTTCTTGAGAAACAACAGCGTTATTGATTTGGGATGATTGTTTATTAACCTTAACCATGACTTCATAATCTTCAGGATAACCAATATCCGCAATGACATCTTTCGCAACCTGTGCATAATCAATCACTGCTTTTGTATTTGCCTCCCCGTAGATTAAAACAAAATTATCTTTAATGGTCGCTTCAACTGCCATCTTAGAATTAGGATCTTGTTTTAATGCTTGATCTAAAATTGCATCCGCAATTTGATCACACATTTTATCCGGATGACCATCCGTAACACTCTCTGACGTAAAAAATACTAAATTCATACTAGCCTCTTTTCTAACGACATAAAAAAAAGTCCTAGCAACAACACTAAGGCTCAGAAATACATCTATAGCTTCTTATCGTTGTTAGCTGTACCACCTTGCTCTAGCAGGTTGGTATGAGGTTAATGAGCTAACTCTCTACCTCAACTCTTGATAATCGTGCCTACATCTTAAACTAATTGTACTGAAAAAGCAACAGATTGACTGGAATTTTCAATAAAGAAATTAAGCGTAATGAAAAATATAAAAAAAGAATAAGCATGAATGCTTATTCCAGTGGTTTTTGACGATAATTACCTTCAATACGCTCTACAGAAGAAATTTCAATAAATGCTTTCGGATCTGTATGCGTAATCGCATCAATAATGCATGCAAGTTCAAATTGGTTCACAACAATATACAAAACTGCTTTATATTTTTGTTTAAACATTCCAATACCATCAATCTTCGTAATACCATGACGTGTCACAGCCATAACAGCATCTGAAACTTCCGTTGGTAGATCTGTAATAATATGTAAACTCGATAACTTATAACGATCATGATAGTGATCAATGACTTGCGTTGAAACAAATTGGTAAATAATTGAATACAATGCAAGCATCCAACCATAAACAAAGCCAGAATAAATTAATAGGGTAATATTGAAATACATAATCTTATCCCACATCGGTTTATTCTTAACCATAGAGTAATAAATTGCGACAAAATCAGTACCGCCTGCTGAACCCCCTACCTTTAAAGCAAATGAAGATCCGACACCGTTCATCACCCCTCCAAAAATTGCAAGGAGAATCAACTGATCATTAGGATCAACATTGGGTAAGACGGTAACCACGGGGAGTATTTCCACAAATAACGATACCAAACCAACGTGTAAAAAGGACAATGCAAGGAAACGACGACCGAGTTTTTTCCAAACAAATATCAACACGATAGCATTAATCAGGAAGAACACAATTCCATAAGACAATTCAATTCCAAATAATCGACTGCTCTCTTTCAGTAATAAGATTGTTAATCCACCAGCTCCAGCAGGAATCAAATTCCCTGGACGAACAAACGTTTTAATTGCTAATGCCGAAAATAACGCACCAACAACAATTCCAACTATATGTTTGGGTTTAATTAACCTTAAATTTTCCATATTTATCATAACTGTACTTTAAGTACATCCCTTCTTAACTCTAAATTGATAATAACACATATTTGAAAAAACCCAATCAATCACTCCTTATTTTTGTAAATCTATGATAAAAACTATGTGAAGAAGCGCACAACTTCAATTTAAAAATAAAAAAAAGAGGTTGCTGTCTAATCACAACAACATCCCTCACACGCTTCATCTTCTTCTTCAAATTCCATATCTTCACGCGCAATCGCAACACAATCAATTGAAATCTTCGCATTCTTCGGTAAACGCGATACTTCAATACAACTACGAGCTGGGTAAGGATATGAAAAATAGATGGCATACATCTGGTTCATCTTATCAAAATCTTCAAAATCGGTAAGATATACAGTTGTTTTCACAACATCACTCAAACTTAGACCGCTGGCTTCCAAAATATGTTCCATATTTTCGATTGTTTGAATTGTCTGCTTCACAATGTCTTCCGCAACAAGATTTGATGTCGCATCAATCGGCAATTGCCCTGAAACATAAACCGTATTATCGATAAGTAATCCCATTGAATAAGGACCCACGGACTTCGGACCCGTTTCGGGACGGATTTGTTTTCGAACCATCTTACATGCCTCCTACAATAAATCGCGATAATACTCGTCGATTTCTTCATCTTTCTTAAAGCGTTTGTTTAATTTGAAGTAACCCACAATCGCACCAACGACGATAATAAGAAGGCTTCCTAAACTTAAGAACCCATTTAAATCTTCAATCATCTCTGTCACCTCGTTTCTTATATTATAGTTTAATGGTTTTTTGAATTCAACGAATCCGCACCACCGTATTCATGTCCTTGAGACACTAAAAATCTTTTAGGAAATCTTTCCCTTTAAGAACTTCATGTGTGGCTAATTCTGGATATCCAATTTGACGCAGAACCTCAAAGACACAAATTGCGACCGTGTTTGAAAGATTCATACTTCGAGCATTTGGAGCCATAGGAATTCGGAAACAATGATCGTAGTTTTCTTTAAGTATTGATTTAGGAATACCCGTACTTTCCTTACCAAACACAAGGTAGATATCCGTTTCAACTATCGCTGAATAATCAAAATCACTGTGGGTATATTCACCATAGCGAGTCAGATAAAACACAGGCCCCTTAACCGTCTTTAGAAAACTCTCCCAATCAAGATGACGTGTAAGATTCAAATCATCAGAATAATCCATCACACTACGTTTAACACGCTTCTCATCCAAAATAAACCCTAACGGTTCAATTAAATGAAGTGCAGCACCACTTGCTACACAAGTTCTCATAATATTACCGGTATTCTGAGGAATCTCCGGTTCGTAAAGCACGACGTGAATCATATTTAACCTTCCAATCTAAGCCAAAATAGGCAGCACCCATAAGGGCAAATATCACTGCGGTAGCAGCAAAAATACGATAAACAAGCCCTATAAAGAAGGGTTCTGGAACCAATAAAATTAAACGGTCCACCCTTGGATTTAAAAGCCATAAATCATTACTAAATACAATATTGTGGAATGTAATCCAAAATGTATCAAAATCTAAAATTGCGATCATACTAACCGTTCCAAAAACAACAGCCAACACAATAAGCGCGGATCCTAAAACATCACGATTTAAAACCAAATCAAGATAATCGCCCGAACCCAAGCTCACCACAATCATCATCGCAACAAAAATCATGCCTAAATTGCGAAACAACATCGCTTTTTGATAGAGTGCTTTCACATCTTTCATATGCTCTTGTTCACGCTCATTAAACATCGGAACCGTTTCACCCTGAATAACTACAGTTTTCGATAAAGCAGGCGCACGATCTTTCAAATAATTTAAAAGTTCTACCGTTACATCTTCCAATTCCGTCTCAGTAATACCAATTTCTTGGGCAGTATTCGCACGTGTATAGAAATTATGATAAGTACTTCTATTAAATGATAAGATATCAATCGCCGTAATCATCATACACACTACAAAAACCACAACAGCGAGGCCATAAAATTTCCGTTTCATCTTTACCCCCTTAAATAATTCAAGAGGCCTTGAACCGCTCGACCACGATGTGATATTTTATTTTTCGCATCATGTGACATTGTGCCAAAGGATTGATTTGACCCTTCTGGATAGAATATTGGATCATAACCAAATCCCGTTCCACCTTCTTGAATGGGTCCGATCACACCTTCAACAACACCCTCAAAGACTTCATCACACTTTGGACCATAAAGCGAAATGGCACAATGGAAGCGTGCACTACGGTTCTCAACCCCATCTAAACGTCTTAATATTTCATTATTTTTTAATTCATAAGATGTATCTTCACCCATGAAACGCGCTGATTTCACGCCAAGAATATCGGGTAACGCATCAATGACTAAACCCGAATCATCTGAAATAACTGTTAATCCTGTTTTTTCAGATAAATATTTTGATTTAAGGCGTGCATTCCCGCGAAATGTTTCCTGATCTTCAATTACAGCGTCCATTGAAATGCCATAATCTTTTGCACTCAGTACTGAATAGCCTAAAGGTTCCAAAAGTTCTCGAAACTCCCGGATTTTTCCTTCGTTATGGCTTGCAATTAATAGTTCCATAGTATACCTCCAAGTCTTATGAAATTATAACACTTATGCTATAATTACACTATGAAAATTCAAAAAACGATTCGAGACATTTTAAATGAAGCTGCACTTCATATCAAACACATCGATACCGGACTTACCAATGATAACTACTACGTAAAGACGGAGCATTATGATGTGGTTTTAAGAATGCCAAAACCAGAAAACCTTGGATTGTTTGATTATGAACATGAAGGCCATGTGCTCAATCTGTTGAATGATTCCAATCTTGAACCACATCTTTGGTATTTTGATCCCACTACAGGGATAAAATGTGCCAACTATGTCGCAGATGCGAGCACCTTTTCGATTGAATATCTGAATCGGGCTGCAAAACTCATGCGTTCATTTCATAATTTGAAACTCAATTCAGGAAAAGTATTTAGTATTAAGGAACATTTTGAAATGTACCGAAATCGAATCAACAATCCTTGTTACGATCTGAATTTTGTGATGGAAATTATGAACGAAGCCGATGCTTACTCGCATGACAACCCAATTTTATGTCACAATGATTTAGTACCCGGTAATTTTTTGTTTACAGACAAACATGATTATCTCATTGATTTTGAATACGCCATGGATAACGACCCCTGTTCTGATGTCATGTCTTTCATCACTGAAAATGATATCACAGACATCAATCTACGAAATCAGTTCTACCACGCGTACTTCGGCTCCTTACCTGACCCAACACTCCAACATAAGCTTGATGTCTTTGAAATGGCTCACAACGCCTTATGGTGTGCGTGGGGCCTGATGATGCTTGAATCACATCAACAAGACATATACCAAGAAATCGCAGATTTGAAATATCTAAGACTGTGTGAGGCTTATCGTAAAGAAACACCCACCAAACAATAATTGGTGGGTGTTTTTATAAAAAAAGATCCCGAAGGATCTAATTAATTTCATATAATTCTTTGAAGAATTCATTAATTTCCGCAATGGAATCAATGAGTTCTTCTTTATCTTGTAGATGAAGTAGCAGTCGTTCTGACATAGCTTCATGAAATTGATTATGAATTTCCATAACCGCCTCACCTTTATCCGTTAAACGGAGTCGATAAACACGTCGGTCATTCTCATCTTGTTCACGAAGAACATAGCCCTTTTGACTTAATCGATTGATCGTTGTTGTCAAAGTGCCTTGCGTTATTCGAAGAGCCTCCGCAACATCCCGCATCATTTTCGATTTGCTTTTTTGAATGCTTTCAAGTGCATGAATTTCCGTCATAGATAATCGAACACCATGAACACGATGATATCGTTCTTCTAATATTAAAATTTGATTAAAAATATCAACCAATAATTCATTAATTACTTTACCAGCATCATCTCTCATGATTTATTATTTTTCTAAAGCTTTTTGAGCTTTTCCTACTAAAGTTGTAAATCCTTTAGGATCATGGATAGCAATTTCTGATAACATTTTACGGTTAATTTCGATGTTTGCTAAACGTAGACCATGCATTAATTGGCTGTAGCTCATGTCATTTAGACGAGCAGCAGCGTTAATACGTGTGATCCAAAGCTTACGCATTTCGCGTTTTAATTGTTTACGGTCACGGTAAGCATAACGTTGTGAACGCATAACTTGTTCATTAGCTGTACGGTAAAGTACATGTTTTGAACCATAGTAACCTTTCGCTAATTTTAATGTTCTTTTACGGCGTGCACGTGACGCTACTGAATTTGTTGATCTTGGCATACTAATTCATCCTTCCTTAATCTTGTAACAAATGCTTGATGCGTTTGTAATCGCTCTTAGAAACTAATGTAGCTTTACGTAATTGGCGATTTTGTTTATTTGTCTTATGTCTAGCAAAGTGAGAAACATAAGCTTGTTGTCTTTTTAATTGTCCTGATCCTGTACGTTTAACACGTTTTGCTAAAGTACGTTTTGTTTTCATTTTAGGCATAACTGGCCCTCCTCTTATAAACTATTTCTTTTTATTTGGAGATATTACTACAGACATTGTATTTCCTTCGAGTTTAGGACGTTTTTCAACAGACCCTAAATCTGAGCATTCCTCGATGAAACTATCCATTGTCTTTCGTCCAACCTCTAAACGAGTGATAAGACGTCCTCTAAATCTCATGTCAACTTTAACTTTGATTCCTTCTTCTAACCATTTACGAGCATGACGTAACTTTGTATCAAAGTCATGTTGATCAATAACTGGTGATAATCGAAGAGGTTTAATTTGGGTAACATGTTGATGTTTCTTCGCTTCTTTCGCTTTCTTTTGTAATTCAAAACGATAGCGACCGTAATCCACGATTTTACATACTGGTGGGTTTCCGTTAGGCGCAACACAAAGCAAATCAAGATTGTGCTCAAAAGCTTTTTCTAAAGCCTCGCGACGCATAAGGATTCCAAGTTGTTCACCTTTAGGTCCAATAACAAGAACTTCTTTAAAACGAATTGCTTCGTTCACTAAATCCTCTGGTCCTTTAGGCTTTTCATTTCCATATCTTCTACTAATAAAATTCACCTCCTTGTGGTGTAAACAATAAAAAATGTGTCTCATTATAGGAAACACACTCAAAGGTATAAATAAATAGTGACCTAAGCTTATTACCTATGAATGAATCATCAGGTGAGAAGTGTGCTTCTGCTTTCTTATTGCTTGGTAAGTATATCACGGTCATATCAACATGTCAATGAAATACTCAATAACAGCTCCGGAAACAAAGTCCACAAAGCGTGAATTATTAGCCAACATATTATACATTTATTTTCCCATTCTGCCTATACTTATTTTAAATATAATTCTTCAAATTATAAATACACAAAAAAAGCACCCGAAGGTGCTTTTAAATTATTCTGAGTCTTTTTTCTTATGGACGATTTCTAGATGCAATTCTTCAAGTTGTTTATCAACAGCCGGTGAAGGTGCATTGGTTAATGGGCAACGTGCTGATGCATTTTTAGGAAATGCAATAACATCACGAATTGTATCGGAATGTGTTAAAGCCATTGCAAATCGATCCAATCCAAATGCAATACCGCCATGGGGTGGTGTACCGTATTTAAAGGCATCCACAAAGAAACCAAAACGTTTTTTAATTTGTTCCGGTGTAAAACCAATAATTTCAAACATTTGTTGTTGTAATTCTTGACGGTAAATACGCATTGAACCACCAGCAATTTCAAATCCATTTAATACAAGGTCATAAGCTTGCGCAATGACTTTGAGTGGATCTGTATTCAGAAGTGCCTCATCCTCTTCACGCGGTGCTGTAAACGGGTGATGACGCGCAATAATAACATCTTCATCCATTTCAAACATTGGGAAATCCACGACCCAGCAATAAGCAAAGGTGTTTTCAGGAATGAGATTGTAATCTTTCGCAAGTTGAAGGCGTAATGCACCAACTGCAGTACATGTGTTTTCCCACATACCACTACCAATAAACACAACATCACCGACTTCTAATTCATATTCTTGAATCATTTGAAGGCGTTCTTGTTCATCGATAAATTTAGCTGCACCACCGGCGAAACCATCTTCTTCAACTTTCAAGACTACCAAGCCTTTTAATCCATTTTTCTTTACAAGATCAGTATATTTGTCCATAACTTTACGAGTCATTGATTCTGCTTGTCCTTTAAGTACAAGACCTTTCAAGACACCACCCTCTTTAAGGGTATCACTGAACACTTTAAATTCGCTAAGCATAAAGATACGGTTAAAATCTTGTAAGTACATTTCAAAACGCATATCTGGTTTATCAGAACCATAAACATTCAATGCATCTTCGAAACGAATTTGAGGAATGCGTGGTTTTTCAAGACTTAAGACATTGACCATAACATTATCGACAACTTCTTCCACGAGACTCATGAATTGTTGTTGATCCAAAAAGGATGCTTCAATATCAACTTGAGTAAAGTCTAACTGACGGTCAGCACGTAAATCTTCATCACGGAAACAACGAGCAACTTGATAGTAACGCTCAAGACCACCAATCATAAGTAATTGTTTGAAGATTTGTGGTGATTGTGCAAGCGCATAAAACTCACCTTCATGAACACGGGATGGGACAAGGTATTCACGAGCCCCTTCAGGTGTTGATTTTGTAAGCATTGGTGTTTCGACATCAATAAATCCCATCTCATCAAGAGTACGACGCATCTCTGTAACAATTCGTGCACGGGTAATCAGTTTATTTTGCATTACCGGACGACGTAAATCAAGATAACGATACTTGAGACGTGTTTCTTCCAATGCATCCGTTTCATCCGCAATAATCATCGGTGTTTGTGCTGCTTTATTGATAATCTTAACTTCAGTTACTTCGATTTCAATATCGCCAGTATCCATTTTAGGGTTTTTATCCTGACGTTCACGAACGGTACCACTTACCGAAATAACAAATTCATTTTTTAATTCTTGAACAATTGGATATTCATCATGATTCACAACTAACTGAACCAAACCGCTTCGGTCTCTTAAATCAATAAAATTAATTGAACCAAAGTTACGACGCTTCGCAACCCAACCAACCAGTTCCACATGTTCTCCAACATGCTCAATTCTTAACATTCCATTATGATGTGTTCTTTCCATTATTTAGCTCCAATCCACATTCTAACCTGTTCCACGACATCGTCGTGTGCCACACGACATTGTTCTTGTGTTTCAATATTTTTTAAAGTTACGACATTTTCCGCAACTTCATCACTACCACAAATCATCGCAATCTTCGCATTAAAGCGATCAACTTGCTTAAATTGTGCTTTCATGGATTTGTTGTAGTAATCCATATCCGCATCATAACCTGCTTCACGCAAGGTTTCGATCATTTTAAACATTGAGCCATTTGCTTCATGTCCTAAAGGCATTCCAAATACATCAATACGATCTTCGGTATCAAATTCGACACCCGCTAAATCTGCATAGAGTAGAAGGCGTTCAAGACCCATCGCAAATCCAATTGCATCTACTGAAGGCCCCCCAAAATATTCTACAAGCTTACTGTATCGTCCACCTGCGAAAATTGTTGACTGAGATGCCGCTTTAGGATCTGTAGAAATAAGTTCATAGACTGTGTGGTGGTAATAATCCAAACCACGTACCAATCGTGAATCAATTTCATAAGCAATCCCTTGTTCATCAAGCGTTCGTTTTAATTCTTCAAAGTATTCTCGTGAAGCATCGTTTAAATAGTCATGATTAATTGGAGCGGTTTTCATCGCTTCATGTTCTTGATCTACTTTACAATCCAACATTCGTAAAGGGTTTTGTTCATAACGACGTTGACAATCCGCACACATCGTATCGAGATGACCTGCAAAATGATCACGTAAGGCTTTTTTATAAGCATCCTGAGATTCTTGATCACCCAATGTATTGACTACTAATTTAAATTGTGTGATTCCAACTTCTTTTAAAATATTGATACCGACAAGCATTGATTCAATATCGATATATGGGTTTGCTTCTCCAAGAAATTCAACACCAAATTGGTGGAATATACGCAAACGTCCAGCTTGAGGTCTTTCATAGCGGAAGTTTGGTGCAATGTAGAAGTAACGTTGCAAAGCGCCTCCTGTTGCGTAAAGTTTATGTTCTACAAAACTACGAACTAAACCTGCAGTTCCCTCCGGTTTAAGGGTCAGTGATCGATTTCCGCGATCTTCAAACGTATACATTTCTTTATTGACGACATCACTACCATCATTTCCACGCGCAAATACATGTGTATGTTCAAAAACTGGTGTACGCATTTCAGTGATATGATATCGATCACACATCTCCCGAGCGATGCGCTCAATGTGTTGCCATTTTTTAGCCTCTGCTCCAAAAACATCTTGTGTACCGCGAGGTGCGCGATAATTTTCTGACATAATTCTACCTCCTCTAGTATATAAAAAGGTGCTACCAAGGACGCAAATCGCGTGGTACCACCTTTGTTTTTTACTTAATCTCTTAACGCGAGTCACGACAATTTCTACTGATTCAAAATTGTATCTCCCATGTGTCCCATTCCTTTATTGATATGCTTTTCACCAACCAGCATTTCTCTACAATCAAACCAGAATTTAATCATGATCATTGAATATGATATTACTTTAACACAATCACACATTAGATGCAATTACAATGTGATGCGATCAACACGAATAACACTATCAACTTTTCGTAAATTCGCAATCAATGTTTTTAAATGATCTGCATCACGAACAACTGCACGCATGGTCGTCGTAGCATGAATTCGATCTTCGTTGATTTCTGAATTGACAGCATTCAGTCGCACTTTGAGTTGTGAAGCAATCGTGATGATATCGGTAAGTAAGAAATTACGATCTGTGGAAAGAATTTGAAGCACGGCTTCATACTCCCCTTGCTCGTGATTTTCTTCCCATTGAACTTCAATCAAACGTGCGGTTTCATGTGCAATGTTTGGACAGTCCTTTCGATGGACCTTAACACCACTACCTTTAGTAACATAACCTACAATTTCATCGCCATAAACAGGATTACAACAATTACTCAAGCCAATCATCATCGAATCAATTCCCGATACACTCACACCCGACTTACTGGTTGACTTACTTTGTTGGGTCGCACTACGGGCCACAACTTTTTCAACCTTACTGTTTTCGTCATTAAAGTTTTTATTAAGATCTAATCTTTCAAAAAGAGCGGGAAATGACAAGGATTTTGACGCAATCGCATACATTAAATCATCAAATGAATTCACCGAAAATTGACTGTAAACATGTTCAAAGCGTTTGGACGCTTTTAATTCTTTCTCATCAATACCACGACGTTTACACTCATCCTTAAACATCGTTTCGCCTTTATCGACAATTTCTTTACGATTATCCATCTGTTGTTTCAGAAGGAAATTACGAATTTTGTTGCGTGCATGGGTTGTTTGGACTACTTTAAGCCAGTCTTCACTTGGAGTCGATTGTTTTGATGTCTTCACTTGAACAACATCTCCAGTTTTAAGCGGAGTATTCAAAGGTACTAATGTACCATTAACGATAGCACCAACCGTTTGATGACCGACTTCAGTATGAACTCGATACGCAAAATCAATCGGGGTCGCACCATTAGGAAGACCAATAACGCGTCCTTTCGGAGTCATAACATAAACATTTGCTTCAAAAATATCTTTTTGAAGAACATTCATATAATCCTGAGCATTTTCATCGACGCCCTCGGTAAGAATGTTGATATCTCTAAACCATGAGAGTCGGTCTTCAATTTCTTTTTGATTTGCTTCTTGATTGGTATTGCCTTCTTTATATCGCCAATGCGCTGCGACCCCACGCTCTGCGATTTCATCCATTTGTTTCGTTCGAATTTGAACTTCAAAAATAGCACCTTCGTCACCAACGATTGTGGTGTGAAGGGATTGGTACATATTCATCTTCGGCATTGCAATATAGTCTTTTAAACGTCCAGGAATGGGACGGTAGTTCGCATGAATATGACCTAAAATTTCATAACAATTTAACTCGGTCTCCGTAATAATACGAATCGCAAGCAAATCTAAAATTTCATCAAATCGCTTATGCTTTGTCGTCATTTTTTTATAGATAGAGTAAAGGTGCTTGGAACGACCAAAAATATTAAAACGAATATTATTTTCAAGTAATAACTCTGCAATATCTTCAATCATACGTGTAACTTGAGCATCACGCTCAGCTTTACGATCATCCACAAGACGGGCAATTTCATAATATTTATCACGGTGAAGGTAACTAAAACTTAAATCTTCAAGTTCATTTTTAATTTCCCCAAGACCCAATCGATGGGCAATCGGTGCATAGACATCCAATGTCTCTGCCGCAATCTTTTTTTGCTTCTCGGGGTTATGGTATTGAAGTGTTCGCATATTATGAAGACGGTCTACCAGTTTAATAAAAATAACCCGAACATCTTTTGCCATCGCAATAAAGATTTTACGATGATTGGCAGCAAGATACTCTTTTTCATCTTTAAATTCAATATTACCAATTTTTGTAACACTTTCCACAAGTGTTGCGATTTCTTGATTAAACTCTTCCGCAAGTTCTTCTTTACTTACATCACAGTCCTCAATAACATCATGCAAAAGCCCTGCAGAAATTGTGGTTGGAGACATGCCTAAATTTGAGAGAATATAGCCCACGTGTAAAATATGAACAATATACGGTTCACCACTTTTACGATATTGACCTGAATGCTTCGCTTCCGCAAACTCGTATGCATGCGTAATTAATTCAATGTTTTCAGGTGATGTAATATATTTTGACGTCTCTTCGAGTATCATATCAAAACTTATATCTTGAAATTGTCTCATCGGCTACCTCCAAATTTGAGAAAAGAACGAAGGGATCTTCGTTCTTAGTATTGCATAATTGTAAAGACTTCATAGCCCTCAAGTTTATCGCGGCCATTTAAATCTTCAAGTTCGATTAGGAATCCACATCCTACAACTTCAGCACCTAATTCTTCAATGAGTGCTACTGAAGCTTCAACGGTTCCACCTGTTGCAAGTAGGTCATCAATAATGAGAACCTTTTGACCCGGTTTAACACCGTCTTTATGGATATGAAGCTCATTGGATCCATATTCGAGATCGTATTTGTAACTTACCGTTTCACGTGGTAGTTTACCTGGTTTACGAACAGGAACAAAGCCAATATTCATTGCATATGCTACGGGACATCCAAAAATAAATCCTCGGGATTCAGGTCCCACAATAACATCTGCACCCACCTTACGGGCAAATCCTTCAAAAAGTCGAGTTGCTTCCGCAAACGCTTCGCCATCTGCCATTAAAGGGGTAATATCTCGAAACTTGATGCCTTCTTTAGGGAAATCATCAATTGTTGCAATATAGTTTTTTAAATCCATAACATCCTCCAAAGTACAATCATTATTATATCATAGTTTTTTCTTTTTCTTGTACTTATTAAAATAGAAAAAACCACTTCCTCCAACAATCGTGAGTACGATGATTAATAAAGAGATGATGATAAAATGGTCATCTGTTTTCGCAAGTTTATTAAACGTAATCACGTAATCATTATTGGTAACTAAAAATTTAAGTCGGTCTTCATTAGATACCGATACTTCTTGATTGGTAAACTCTAAGTCACTTTCATTGGTTCGCTCATAAATAAAATGCATTTGAGAAAACGTTGACTCAATTAATTTCGCAGATAATTCTACAGTTGTACCTTCACCAAATTGTGCTTGATTCGCAAATACCAATTCAAATGCACGTCCTGATAATTGTTCATATAGGGGTGAACGCTCCGTAATCTGCATGATTTTGAATCGTAAATCCACATCATGAGGATAAGCACCTTGGAAATTATAAATAATTAACGGAACATTGCGCTTATCTACTAAGTGAATGGATAAGGTTTTATCCGTTAATGCACTCATTACCGTTTCAGGAACAATAAACGATTCCAAATTCGTCATATCTTTTTCTAATAATACATCATCAAGAACAAGAATCACTTCTGAATGATCACGCGCTTCAATAAACTTGGTTAAGATTTTATCCGGTAAAGTTAAGGCATATTTTTGATTATCAGCTTTACTTAAATTATCCGTAACAAGAACAAGGCGATCGCCTTCTTCTTTATCAACTTTTAATTTGATAATATCAGCACCCGATTCTGTTTGCTTTGACTTTACCGTTACTTCTAACTCAGCCTGGTGTTCACCGATTGTTGCTGTAACTTTTGTTTTACCGATTTTTTTCGCTACAAGACGATCTTCCACAACTTCAACGATGCCATTGTCTTCCGAAACATAACTTGCATTACGTGAAGTAGTGGTATCGTAAGGCACAAAAATAAGATCCGGTATTGAGACTTCATCTTCTAAAACAATCGTTAGATTGGACGGATTAAACTCGATATCACGTAAGGGAATTGTGACTGTAACTTTTACACTTGATGTAATCGTTCCAATACGCGCTGTAATGGTTGTCGTACCCGCTGACTTTGCCGTAACTTTTCCATTCACAACATCCGCCACCGCCGTATTATCGGATGACCAAATGATACTCTTATCTTTCATAGCATCATTACTTAAGGTATATTCCAGTTCATATTCAAAACCACGGTTAATATACACGTCTTCATTTTTAAAATTAATGGTTCCATCAAGAACACTAACCTTAACACTGATTTCCTTTGTGTAGATTTCTTCCCCATCTACCGCCACAATTGTAATGATGGATGATCCTTTTGTGATTGCAGTAATCAAACCTTTTTCGGATACACTTACGATATCCGGATTTTCACTTTTGAATGATACCGTCGCTTGTTTACTTAAACCTTCCAAGGTGTAATCAATTTGCATGCTTGAATTTTCATACAACTCATATTTAGCCTGTTTAATTTTTATAGGATCTTTCGCAACTTCCGCATCATCTTGCGTCACCGCAACACGACGTGATGTAGGAGGAATCTTATCCGCAATGGGTTGCTTATTTATTTGTGGATTTTGCCCAATACCACTAAGAAGTAATACTGTAGCTAAAAATGTTTTAAACATAACATGCCTCCTATTCAATAGTCCTATCATATCACAAGTTATTCAAAATCTTCTACGAACAATACATTTTTTGAACGACTGTCTAAATCTAAAGTTCCAATTAAACGTCGGGCTGTTTGAAGTTGGTATTTTTGATACTGTTGTGTAAAAAACACTGCTTCATCAAATGAAAAACCATTAAAAGCGTATTTAAAACCATAACCATTAAGGTTAAACAACTGGAAATCACGAGGAATTTTAATACTCATTAAGGGCAATTTAAAGCCTTCTCCGAATGGTTCAAGTTGACGTAATTGTTCAAGAGCAGCTTGTGTGATCCATGATGGATCAATGGAAAGAACAGACTCATGACGTCCTTCAAAAGCACCAAAATCTGACACAATCTGGTTTACATCAGATTTAAAATCCTCAAACGTCGCTTTATTAAGCGTCATTCCATAAGCAAAATCATGTCCGCCCATCGCAACAAAATAATCTGAACGAACTTCTGTAAATATATCTTGTAATGAAAACGTCATACTCCGAGCACTGCCCTTTAAGACATTATCGTATTCTGTAAGGACTAAGGTCGGTTTCATGGTTTCCTGAGCTACTTGATTGGCTACTATCCCTAACAAGCCTTCGTGGAACCGTTTATCAACAATAATTTGAATGGGGTCATCATTGACCTGCATCATCGCAACTTCTTTAAGCGCTTTTCCTTGCTCTTTGCGATAGTCATTTAATTTAAATAATTGTTTGGCGTAAGACGTTATCACCGATTCATCCGTTGTAGTGAAGTATTGAACTAAAGTATTCACATTCGCAAGATCACCCAATCGTCCCACAGTGTTAATTTTTGGAATTGCTTGAAACGAAAGCAATTTCGCAGAGTAATGTGTAAAACGATTACGCTTAACCAGTGCGTCAAATTGTAAGAACTGATTTTGATTTAAAGCATGAATCCCTTTTCGAACGATTTCTCGGTTTTTACCCCATAACGGCATCACATCCGCAACCGTTGCGGTACATGCCATCGCAAGCATATACTCATCCGATAGACCCATTGTTTCCGCAACACAATAAATTAAACCGCTTGCACACATCGATGCTTCATAAGAACTGCATACATCGGGATGTAAAAACGCATCAGCCATTACGGGTTCATCAATAATATGATGATCTACAACAGCTACTTGCATACCTAAAGACTTCGCATAAGCAATTTCCTCGTGTGCTTTAACACCGTTATCAATAATTAAGACATCTTTATAGCCACGTTCATGGGCCATGGTGATGGTATCTTTTGAAACACCATAACCTTCTTTAAGACGATTTGGAATATAATATCCCACTTCGATCTTACATTTTTTTGCTAACAACACCGCAATGCTTGTTGAAGAAACACCATCACAATCATAATCACCACATACAATTAATTTTGTGGCTGTTTGATAAAAACGAATCATCGAGTCAATGGCTTCATTTGAAACAACATGATCTGTTGGTTCAAACAATTCCAGTAACTGAATATCGGACAAGTCCATGGACTTCAGGGTTTCTTGTACAAGCGTTGATAAAGAATTAAACATATCGTTCACGTTTTTGTACCCACCTTCTAATTAACCAAGCAATACAGTAAAGAATGATTAACGCTAAATAAATCGAGAAAATCATCATCATTAAAATCGCAATCATTTCAACCGTAATTGGAACAGGAATAATAATTAAAATCGGCGTTGAAATAATCGCAAATAAAATTACATTAAGCATCAATGAATCCATAAACTCTGATTCAAAGAGATCTAAATTAAAGAATCGATTTAGAGAGTATTGTGAACTGTAGTAACAGCCAATAATCAAAGGTATTGTCCATACAATATAAACCGTTTCCCTGCTCCACTTAATATGATAAATCATCGTTAAAAACACAAAGAGCATCGAAGACAGTACGCTTAATATTGGAATTAAGATACTGCGCTTAAACCCAAAGATACAACTAACCATAATCCATGAAGCGAGAATAAACACACCCAAGGTTAGATAGAAATCCACATCCTCCAAAGGAAATAAATTCTCATGGGTATCATAATAGGTCCCCTTAACATTAAATTTTGTTTTCACACCTCTTGCTGCAGCACCCAATTGCTTGGACGTTACATTTTCATCAAAATGAATCCACGTATCGCCTTGTTCGGTTACTTCATAACTTAATTGATTATCAAAAATACCAACTTCGTAAAGTGTTGCTTGCAACTCAAGATAAGCAGTCGAACGTGCATCATTCATAATGAGAACATTTTGATTCGCAAAGTCCCACCCCTTGTGTAGATCAATACCTTTTGGTATCGCAAACAATGTACTTAAAAGCAAAACTGCAAGCATCACCGACACGGTATTCTTAAACAGAATATGCGTTGGTTGTGTTATTTTCAAAATGTTTATATTTTGAAATTGAACAAAACTGGATTCCTTTGGAATTTTAAGTAAGAATCGCTCAAAAACAAAATTAAATAAAAGAAATTGTATCAAGACAATATAACCTAAGAAAATCATGTACCATCCCGTGCGTACAAGACCATAACGGTTCAAGACCACTGCCACAAAACCAAAGATCAGATAAAACGCTGAGTGCAGCAATGATACACGAATGTGTCGTTTACGGATATCTTGACGTGATTCCACAACTTCATGTAAGGTCAACCCTTCTGAATCAACTAAATACATTTGCTTTTGATAAACAAGCATCATAAATGAAATCAGTACAGAATACCAAAGTGATTTTGTGAATGGATATCCAAAGAGCGAAACTAAAAGCAGGGATAACATCACGCCAATTACAATCTCCATCCCTGCAATCCATCCAAAAAACCGAAACCTAAAACAAAAATAGCCTGCCGTTAAAGCCATAAATAAAACTAAATATAAACTAATAAAACTTTGAGTGCTGATTAATTTTGTCACTGATCCAAAGGTCCCTGTATTCCAAACCACAAGATCTGAAACGTGGGCATCAATACTGTTAACCAAATCCGTAATATTCTCAACACCGGAAAACGATAACGCATAGTGATTTGAATCAATTACACGTTTACGCCATTCCCGATTATTTCGTGTTTGATTCGAAAGAAAATTATTTAAGCCGGTTCGATCTTTCGTTTCCACAATCAATCGGACATCATGGCCAAATCCTAAACCCGTATTCAATCTTCCAACCGTCGTTAGGGTCAAAAACCCTACCAACACGGTAACAATGATTACAATAAACGAAACTCTTAACTCAGCTTTTGTTTTCATTGAATCTCCTCATCCTCAAATAAATTTTGATAGTCTTCAAGAGATGATTTTAACCCATTGATTTTAGACTCAGTCGCAAGCCACCTTACAACATCTTCATCAGTCGTTTTAAAAATATCATCGGCCAATTCACTTAACCGAGTTGGCTCTTTATGACGCCATACATAGGTTGTAAACATGCGGTACAAATCATCATATGAAACGCCTTCTAATCCATTATTATGTATTTGACGAAGTCTTAATGTTAGTAACAATTTAAATTGTTGTGTATTTTCATCTTTCATACATTCACCTCGTCTCATCACGTATATGATACACGAAAAACGCAAAAGAAAAAACTCTAACTAGAGAGTTTTAACGTATTCTTTAAATATGTTACCACGAATTTCAAAATTTTCAAATTGATCATAACTTGCACATGCTGGCGACAACACAATGATATCACCGGATGATGCCTGTGATTTTGCTTCGACAAAAGCAGTTTTCATGGTATCAACTTTAATTGCAAAAGGAAATACTTCACGAATTTGATCAGCACTTTCTCCAAATACAAACAGTATTTTAATGCGATTTTCATAAGGTTTAAGTAAATCAAAAGAAATATGTTTATCGAAACCCCCTGCGAGTAAGATAATTGGCTTCTCAAAAGCTTGAAGACAAACTTCCGTAGATTCAGGGTTTGTTGCCTTGGAATCGTTGTAGTAGCGAACGCCATCCACTTCATCCACAAATTCGATGCGATGTTCAACACCACTAAAGGTATGGATTACATCTCGAATATCTGAAAGCTTAACACCTGCAAGAAATGCAAGACTTGCGGCAAAGGCAGCGTTCATTAAATTATGCTTACCGACAAGTTTTAATGAAGATACTTCAAAAAGTGGATTATCAAGAAAATAGACCCAACCCTCACGCAGACAAATATCGGCGTCGTGAGTCATGGATAAATCATAAACCTTGCCTTGATAATCTTGCGTCAAACGCATAATGTTTTGATCATCACAATTTCGAATGAATGTTTTAACATTCGGTAATATGTTTAACTTAGCTTTGTAATAGTCATCAACTTCGTCATAACGATCCATGTGATCTGGACTTAAATTCATAAGCGCATACACTTCTGGTGAAAATGTAGGCGTGCCTTCCATTTGAAATGCAGAAATCTCTAAAGCAACATCACGCGTTAGATCCCCATCGCGATAAATGGCTTCACTCAGTGCATAGCCCACATTCCCCGCAAGAAGCGCAGCTGAATCTTTTTTCAATAACATTTCATGGAGACATGTTGTTGTAGTTGTTTTCCCATTCGTTCCTGAAATTGCATAAAATTTCGCATGATTTGCGAAACGAGACGCAATTTCAATTTCATTATAAATGTTTGGAAATTGAGAAACGAGCGGATGGTCATTGGGTATTCCTGGATTTTTTATCACAAAATCATATGTACCTAGAAGACTCATATCTTTATCATCCAAAGATACATGAATCCCTAATGATTCAAGTTCATGACGTTCTGGAAAGTCTTGATTTGTCGTCAATACCACTTCAAAACCCTCTTTATGAAGAAGACGAGCACATCCAATTCCTGAACGTGCTCCTCCGATAATTAACGCTTTCATATTATGCAATCGCGTTTAGCGCTAAACCAATGATTGCGAAGGCTACACCAAGTGCATAGAAGAAATTGACGACATTCTCTTCTTTCCAACCATTGAGCGTAAAACTGTAATGAATCGGTGTATATTTAAATACTTTTTTATGTCTTAACTTCCATGAAGTACGTTGAATAATGACACAAAGTGTTTCAAATACAAAAACACCTCCAATAATCGCTAAGAGAATTTCTTTATTAAGTAAAACGGAAACACCTGCAAATAAAGCACCAAGTGCAAGAGATCCAACGTCACCCATAAAGATTTTCGCAGGTTTACGATTAAAAACTAAAAATCCGAAAAGTGCACCAATAACGGCTAACAGAACCATAAAGATATCCATACGATTTACCGTATACGCAACAAATGCGAACGCTGAAAATCCGATGATACTTGTACCACCCGCTAAGCCATCCATACCATCTGTAAGATTTACAGCATTCGAGGAACCTGCGAAAATAAACATGATAAGTGGTAGGTAGAACCAACCAAGATCCAAAGGCTCTTTCATAAATGGAATTGCCAGCTTATTATCGCCGCCCATTTTAATATAGATAACGTAAAATAGCACTGCGAGCAATAATTGTCCCAACATCTTAAATCGTGGTGAAAGACCATCATTTTTCCCTTCTTTCACAATTTTATAATCATCAACCAATCCAATTAATGCATACATCGCATAGACGCCTACAAGTAAGAGAACCGATCCATTGAAATTAAAACCATTAAAGACGAGAGCGACTAAAACAGGAATAACGACAAAAACAAATCCCCCAAATGTTGGTGTTTTTTGTTTGTTTTTAAACTCTTCTAATGCATACTCACTAACTTTTTGTTCCATGTTGCTTTTCTGAAGATATTTAATAAATCTTGGGTAAGCAACAACACTGAGTGCAAATGCTGTTAGCATTGCGATAATTCCTACAATCATAATCTTTCTCCCTTACATCTTACTCATTATAACAAATTCTTAATTCAGTTTAAGTGAAACCGTATCATCTTTTGTGAAAATTGTTCCTGGAGGAATCGACTGTTCGGTAACATAACCCGAACCACTTACCTCCGCATTTAAACCTGAGATACTCATAAAACTGAAGATTTCCTTACGCGTCCACCCTTTAAAATCAGGCATGGTCATATTATGATCACCCGCATAAAGATAAACACGTTCATTATTAATAACCTGACGGTTCACTTCTGGTTTTTGATTAATTACCGTTTCCCCATCACCAATAATAACTGGTTTGTATCCTAAAGACTCAAGCGACTCTTTAGCCTTTGGTACCGGTGAATTAATGTAATTTTGCAATTCTTGAACTGTAATTTCTGTAATCGACTCTTTACCGCCTTCATTGGTCATGCCATACGTCGCGGCAATCTTATGAAGAATATCCCGAATATAGACCGCTGAATAATCCACATCATGTCCATAATTCGCTTTATACGCAGTATAAACAAGGACTTCAGGATCTTCATAAGGTAAAGCCACAGCACTTGAGAAGTTATAGATTGTCGGTGAATAACCCGGAACCCCTTCCACAACCGTTTGTGCAGTACCTGTTTTCGCGATTACATTGGTCTCTGGTATATTAAAACGGTAACCAGACCCTGTAATATCAACAACATATCGCATTAAATCTTGAACCTTTTTTGCGGTTTCCTCAGAAAACACTTTTCCAAGATTTTGAGTTTGTCCTTTATAAATTACTTCACCCGTCTGTGAGTTTTTAATTTCGTCAATATAGTAAGGTTTAATCATAACCCCTTTATTTAAGACCGATGTATACGCTTGAGCGAGTTGCAAGACTGAAGCACTCGAACCTTGACCAAAACCATTACTGATTTTTTCAAGAGGTTCTTGCCATAAATCATAACCTTGCTCTTCGGGTATTTTATCCGTATTCACACTCTTAAAGAATCCAAGTTTGTAGAGGTAATCATGGAACACTTCCGGATCTAATTTACGTGTCAACAATTCCGCAATCATAACGTTCGAACTTAATGCATAACCATAGTCATAACGCATTTGCCCATAAGTATGGCCTCCCGCATTGGTAATCGTATGAACACTGCCATCTTCACTTGGTAAACGGTACGCTTTATTATTTTCTACACCAACATGGAATGGGTTGGAATCAAAAGTCTCTTCGTTATTCCATACACCTTCTTCAATTGCTGCCGCAACCGTAAATGTCTTCATCGTTGAACCGGGTTCAAAAGTACTTTGAGAAACACGGTTTGTAAATCCATTACTAAAGTCAGGTGCGTTTGGATCAAAACTAGGAGCATCACCCCAAGCTAAAATTTTACCGGTTTTTACTTCCATAACAATTCCCCAGGCTTCAGATGCCTTTACACCTGGATCTTGAGTAATGCCTAAAAGAGCACGTTCAAGTGAATCTTGAATCCCACGATCAAGGGTCAACTTAACATCATTACCATTAATCGGGTCTTTACGTTGACCATCGTCAAAACGCAATCTAAAATTATCGCGGTCATGAGTGTACTGTTCAAAGCCATTTGTACCCTCTAACACATCATTATAAGCACTTTCAAGTCCCATCTGACCAATTTGACCTTCTTCTAATTCATCATATTGAGAATAACCAATCAACTTGGATGCAAATACCTTTAAAGGATAATTTCGTGTAATAATTTTTTCAAACATTAGGCCAGGAATTTTTGAATCTTCTAAAGCTGTTTTTTGATCTAATGTTAAGTACTTACCTGCATAACCAAACTCGACTTGAAGCGCATCTTGACTGATAATCTCCAAAACCTTGTCATAAGGGGTCCCAATAACTTCACTGATCACTTTTGCAGCTTTTTCTTTGTCATCAATGTGCGCTGGTGTCTTGTCCGAATGCATACGCGATTCATCAAGACTTGCTTGTAAAGTATAGGCTACCAGATCTTGAGCAATCACAGTATCATTTCGGTCAACAATCTTACCGCGATTTGCTGGAATTTTACGTTCTACGGTATGTATTCCATTAATATCATCACGAAAATCCGTACCCGAGTTCAAATGATAACCCAGTACGGATACAACAAAAACATTGGCACCCACTACAACAAAGAGGAGCGCCATTGTGATTGAAACAATTAAAACTTTATAGTTTGCACTTTTTCGTAACTTCTTCTTTTCCAAATCTAATCACCATGCTTTACGGTCACAACATTATGTGTGTTATCTAATCCCGCTTCCGTTGCAATTGATACAACGCGGTTTGAATCACTCAAATCTTGAATCTCTGCTGTTAATTTTTCATTATTAACATTAATATCTGCTTGCTGTTGTTTAACAACTTGAATTTCTCGTGCAAGACGAGCATTTTCTGAACGAACAAAAATCTGCGTAACAAATGAAAATAATAATGCCATCGTGAATACAAATCCTACAAGTCCACTCCAACGAATTGTTTTCTTTTTTCTTTTAATTACGTGTTTTGCCACAATTATTTCACCCTTTCGATCCCTCTTAAGATTGCACTATGTGCGCGATTATTAAACTCTAATTCTTCTGTAGAGGCCTTGAGTGCCTTTGAAACCAATTTATAATTAAGTACTTGTTCTTCAATTATTGGTAATCTCGGATCAACCTTTTTAGGTTTACCGTAGTTACTGAAGATTCGTTTAACAATTCTATCCTCGATAGAATGGAATGTAATAACAACAACACGGCCGCCTGGCTTAATAACATGGACCGCTTGTTCAACTGCATCTTTTACTTCTTCAAATTCATTGTTTACTTCAATGCGTAAGGCCTGAAATGTTTTCTTAGCTGGATGTCCTTTTTTAAGATCTTTTCCAGGATAAGAACGTTTAATCAATTCAACAAGTTCGAATGTTGTTTCTACAGGTCTATTTTCAATAATATTCTTAACAATACGGCGAGCATAACGTTCATCCGAATTATCTTTAAGAATCTGAACCAAATGTTCTTCTTCATATTCATTGACGACTTCATAAGCACTGAGTGCTTGAGTTTGATCCATACGCATGTCCAATCTACTATCAAAACGATAACTAAATCCGCGTTCTGCATCGTCAAACTGTGGTGATGAAACCCCTAAATCAAAAAGTACACCATCCACTTCATCAATCCCTAACTCATTTAATTTTTCAGTAAGCTGGGTATAACTTCCATGAACCATGGTAACTTTATCCCCAAAAACTTCAAGACGTTTAGAAGTGCGTTCAATCGCATCCAAATCTTTATCAAATCCAATGAGCCTACCTGTTGTCAATTGCTTACAAATTTCATAGCTATGACCACCGGCACCTAATGTTGCGTCAACATATATTCCTTCTGGATTAATATTTAATAATTCAATTGTTTCATTAAGCATGACTGATATATGTTTCATTAGAAAAACTCCGTTAGCGATTCTGCTATTTCTTCAAAATTCTCGCTCGCTGCTTCACAGTAATCCGTCCATCGTGTTTGATCCCAAATCTCAACATGATCGCTTACCCCAACTACAACACAATTTTTAGTTAGCTTTGCTTCTTGTGTTAAATGTGCAGGAATACGAATGCGCCCTTGTGAATCTAAATCACATTCAGCGGCTTTGGACATGATCATATGTGTATACATACGAACTTCTCGTTTCGTTGATGGCAACTTTTTTAAATTTTCATAAACTTGTTGCCACTGTTCAAGTGTGTAAAGTGCGAGGCATCCATCGAGCCAACGCGTAACGATCATTGCTTCGCCGAGCTCCTCACGGAATTTAGCGGGAACAATGATTCTTCCTTTGGTATCGATATTGTGCTGATATTCTCCAATAAACATTGAATTGTCCCCACTTTCCTCCACTTCTTACCACTTTGTACCACTATTGTAACATATCACCTGATATATGGGAAGAAATCAACTCATAGAAAAAGGAGTGGCATAAGCCACTCCTAGAGCGTTTTAAACATCATTTCACGATTATTTCAGAAAACTTAAGATTAAATTTCGCACAAATTGTACTTTAAAGGCCAAGATTGCGATTAAATATGCCAAGCCTGCCACAAGTATGATTACAATTGTGGATAACTTACTTGGAATGAGGTATTGAATGGGACTTTTTACCAATACAACTACAACACCCATAATGAATGCTGCTAATGTAATCTTAATAAAATCCAATGCAATAAAACGCAAGCGTGAACGGGGAATGTGTTTCTTCATACTCTTGTAAAGTGGAATACATGAAATCAATGCCGCTAATGAATACGCAAACGATAATCCCGCTAGAGGCATTCCGAATTTTCCAAATATAAAACTAAACACGACCATCCCAACTACAAACAGGACCGATACGAGAACTGTATTGCGTACAGGACCTTTCATATCATGATATGCATAGTGGATGCGGAACATTAATTCTCGCATCGCATAAGCAAAGAGCACAATCGTATCACAAATAAAGATTGGGACAATTACAGAAATATCTGCAGGCGTTACAGCGCCACGAAGGAACACAAACTCTACGATTCCGCGTGCTAAGGTCACAAACCCTACCATTGCTGGTAATACGAACAATGCTATCATCAATACCGCATCATTAATCGAGTCATTAACTTTACGCATATCTTTTTCCACAACGCTCTTTGCAATCGTAGGATAAGTTACTTGAAGAATCGCAATAATAAAGATCCCTTGCACAAAACCAATAAGCTTTGTGGCATAGGTCATATAACTGTAACCACCTTCACCTTGCAAGACAGTAGCATAATTCTTCATTACAATATCATTAAATTGACCTAAGAATGATGATAAGACTAATGGTAAAGCTAAAGCAACCATTGAACGTAAATCATCATCTTTTAAATCAATCACGGCATGGTATACAAAACCACTACGCCACATAAAGAATAGAATAATTATTGCCTGTACAATCAATGCAATTAATTGTGCATAACCAAGAATATAAGCATTCCCAGCTTTACTACTAATTGAAATTCCAACTATCACGATAAGATTCATTGGAATGGTTACCATCGCTGGCACCACAAAGTTTCCTTTTACATTAAGATACCCTGTACCCAATTGCATCACCGCTACCGAGAAAACCCCTAGAGACAAAGTCCGTACAAACACAACGGCATAAGCCAAGGTTTCACCTTTAAATCCACCTGCTACAATTTTTAAAACCACTTCTGGAACTAAAAACATAAAGAGTGACAGTGCTAAAGAAAATACGATCATAATATTGAGGACATTACTTGCGAAACGATCGCCTCGCTTTTTGTCTTCGTGAGAAATCTTCGTCAACATTGGAATCACACCCGTAATCAGTGCAGAACCAATAACAGACAATACAACTGTAGGGATTGCTACTGAAGCATTAAACGCATCCGTAATTGCACCCATACCAAACATTGAAGATAAGGTAATATCACGGATAAAGCCTAATACTTTAGACAAGACACCGATAAACATTACAATAATCGTCGTTTTTTTCATGTTAGATTACACGCCATTCTAGTTCTAGATCAACATCGTATTCATCCTTAACACGTTTTTTACATTCTTGAATTACTGCGTGAACATCATCAACTGAAGCATGACCAACATTCACAATAAAACCAGGGTGCTTCTCAGAAACCATCGCATCACCCACACGGAATCCACGAAGATCAACACCATCAAAAAGCTTCCAAACAAACAGTGATTCACCATCTTTATCTTTAGGACGCTTGAAAACACTTCCAGCATTCGCGTAATTACGTGGTTGTTTTACATAACGTTCATGACGGTAATAAAGCATTTTTTCAAGTGCTTGATTATAATCGCCTTCAATTGTTTTCAAACCACTTCGTAATACATAAACTGGTAAGTCATTTAATCGTGAATAACGGTAGCCGAAAAACGCTTCATCCGGAACCAATCGTTCAACTTCTTGTGTTTCATAGTTGAATACTTCAATCCAATTTACGAATTGTCCAATCGCATATTGCCATTGACCCGCATTCATAATTAATGCACCACCAACAGTTCCCGGAATATCTTCACAGAATTCCATATCGCCTAAAGATTGCTCACAAGCAAACCAAGCAAGTCGGTTTAAACGAACGCCTGATTCCGCAACAATCTCATTATCAACAATCTCTAAATCATTTAATAAAATCGTAATAATAAATACGGTATTATCATCATAATGTTCTTGAGAAAAAATCATGTTTGATCCATTCCCAACAAGAACAATGCGTTTCCCTGTATGGTCACGTAATGCTTCCACCAATCCATCAACAGTATGAGGAATAATCACCGTCTCCGCTGTTACATCTAACCTCATTGTATTATAGCGTTTTAACGACGCATTTTTCATCACAAAATAATCTGCCATAAGAACTCCTTTTATATAGTGTTACCAAAGATAAATATACACGTTACTGTTCAATTATTCAAGTTCACGTATAAGAATTGGTAAATCCGCAACCGTAAAAATACCGAGCGGTTTTTCATTTTGTTTTCCAGTTTCTGTAACAATAATGGCAATGACACTTTTTCCACGATTATGATTGGTCTCATAGACCTCTAATAATTCAGGAATAGACATTGATAATGGAACAAAAACAACCCGATCATCCGGTTGGTAATATTGTAATAATTCCTCAACACGAATCAAGGCTAAATCATACGATGTGCGTGAAGCATCCTCCATCAGTCTTTGATATAATCTTGGATGTACGACACCCACATAAACATGATTATTATATACCGGAATCGCTGAATAGTGTTGATGTTTTTGCTGCTTAACCATATCAAGCAATAACATGTCCGAACTTACACTAAATGGTTTCTCACGGACTAAGTCCATCACGGTTTTACGATTTTGGATTTTTGATACAATCGCTTGAATATGCGTTACAACTGAGTCATGCGGTTCAGCAATCGCTTCTTCGTTACCACCGCGGTTATGAACAATCGCATTACGCAATTGAGCATACTCAACAAGATCTGTTTGAAAATGACGAATCACTTCATCTTTTCGGGCACCCATATGAACCATTTGCACAAACCCAACACTTGGATTATTTAATAGATTACGTAAATACATCTCAATCTGTACAAAAGCATTTAAAAATAAAACTGAATTCGCTGTGGTTTCTCCCACTACGATCCCTCCTTATTTGCGACGATTAAATCGCTAATCTGTTTTTGTATTGACGCAACACTTTCATCAGAAGGCCAATAAACATAATATTTGTATCGTCCATCCTGACTATATGTCGGTTGCATATCGCCTTCACCGCGAAGATAATCTTCTTCAAAATGCCACTTATCACTGGTTTCAATTTGCTTAGAGATCAACTTAGAAATACTTCCATCATCGAGGTTCGTATCAACAACTTGACTCACAAGTCCTGTTAATTGTGGTGCTTTGATAATATTTTCGGTTTGCGTTGCTTTTTCAAAAATTGCTTTAACCAATTCTTGATGATGCAATCCCCGAGCAACATCACCATATTCAACATGATCGCGTTCTCGTGCAAACGCCAAAGCCTTCTCACCATCAACATGATTCATGCCCTTCACGAATACATCACCATTTTCAGTAATGAAATCATAATGAGATAGAACATCAACACCCTCTAGAGTATCAACAATTTGAACCAAGCCCGTAAAATTAACGCGAATATAATAGTTAATATCAATATTAAATAATTTTTCAAGGGTCTTAACCGAACAGGTAACCCCGTAAAGACCCGCATGTGTCAATTTATCCAACTCACCGTTTTCACATCCCAAAGGCACATAAGTATCACGGGGAACAGATACCGTCAATACTTCATTTGTTTTTGGATTCACCGTTAGCAAAAGATTCATATCGCTGCGAGAACGGGTTACTACATCACCATAAACATCAATCCCACTGAGATAGATTGTGAACGGTTCTTTTAGTACATCAACATGTTTCACAATCGAATCTCGGCTTAAGCGATATTCGTAGCTGTTAACCAAAATCGTATCTTTAATAAAATCGGGATATAGAAAGGATAAATTCGCAAGCATCGCCTTATTAACAAAAAGACCATCGATATCTTGAGCATAAAATGAAGAAACGACTTCATCAATGTCTGAGAACTTCTTAAAGCGATCTGTCCCTATTTCATTTTTTAAATCTTCTGAAATTGCTTCCAGATGATTTTCCTTAACTCCATATAAACCAATAACTGGATTTTTCTCAAATTCGTGATCTTTCATGCGAAGTAAATCGTATTTTATGAGTTCATACTCTTTCGTATCAGCCATTTGGTCCACAAATTTTTGAGAACTGAATACAAAAACACTGGTTACGAGAATACAAATCGCAATTAAATAACGCCAAAATGGCCGTTTCGTTACAATCATAACAACCATTGCACCGATAACCGCCACTACTAATATTATAAGACGATTCCGTATCGGCATATACTTCGTAAATACTAAAACACATGCTAAGCATGCGAATGAAAAAATTACTGCCAATGGACCGAAAACGACTGATTTACGATTCATAATAAACACTCACTTTCCCAAATTTTCCCATATTTTCACATAAAAAAATCTTGGATATCCAAGACTTAATTATATTATTTAACCTCGTCGCGATTTGCACGGTGTGGTAATTTCCACTCCCCAGTTTGAGGATCTTTAGCTAATGTCACATTAGGTAATTTATAATGTGTACGACGTTTGTTTTTTCTTGCTTTAGATGTGCGTCTTTTTGGAACTGCCATCGTCTCACCTCCATTTAATCAAACTTAAAGTCTTTTAGTTTTGCAAGTCTAGGATCAATCTCTTGACTCTTCTCTTTTGTATAATCTTCTTCAGTCATAACCTGCCAGCCTTCTCCCTCTGGATATTCCTTAAGATCCGGATGGATTGCCTTTAGGGGAACTGCAGCTAAGATAGAATCCAATAAATATGGATCAAGATCAAGCTCTTCACCTTCAATTTCAATACCTACTTCGTCATCTTCGAGTTTCTCGAAGCTAAACACATCACCAACTGGTATTGAAAATTCAATATCAAAAGGTTCTAATGTAATGGCGCAGGGTACTGTCATAATACCTTCTATTGTCAGATCAGTAATTAATTTTGAAGTGTGTTCGTCATAATAACCATGACCTACTGCGAAGATCTCACGTAAAGCAGTACATAGAGAAAAACCTTTCAAGAGATCTTGATCGATGATTATTTCCTCGTCTATTTCTAAACGTGGTGATTTTAACCGATCTAAATCAGCTCTATAAAATTTCATACTCTCACCCTACTCTTTAACGCTACTTAATTATATAGATTACAAACTGGAATGTCAAACAAAAACCGTTCATGTTTTCGATGATTCGTTTTTTTGTAAATTCAACCTTAATTTTGTACAACTTATATAATTGTAAAACTAAAATAACATACTCTTTATATCCTTAATAGCGCAACAAGTCAAGATATATTTATTTTAAGGGTCTTGCGAATTCTACGCAAAAAAAAGAAAAGCTCTATTATTTGCTTCTCTTTTTTTACTATTTATTTATAAGGGGAAAGATTATGTATGATTTTTGGTTATTCATAAGGGGATATGAATAAAGGAGAAGAGGAATCATACGCGTAAGAGTTTCTTCTTACATATGAATCATACACAAACAATATGTAAGAATTATACCAAAAGTATGTAAGATTATGTGAGTGGTATTTTTTCAATCGCATCATCATATACTTCTTTAATTTTTTGCATACTCACATGCGTGTAGATTTGAGTTGTACTTAATGATTCATGACCTAACAATGTCTGAACCACACGCAAGCTCGCACCATTGTCCAATAAATGCGTCGCAAAGCTGTGACGCAACATATGCGGGTGCAACTTCATTCGAAGTCCTGCGGTCTTACCTTGGTGCTCTAGAATGTGTTGTATTCCTCGTGGCGTAAGTGGCTTGCCTCTTTGATTCAAAAAAACAGCTTCAGTATCCGAAACATTCGGAAATTGAGGACGATAGAGATTAAGATAGGACCAAAGTTTAGGTACAAGGGATTCATAAAAGAAAAGCTGACGCTCTTTATTGCCTTTTCCAATTACACGCAGCGAGCGCTCTGTAAGATCTAAATCATGAATTTGTAAATCCACAACTTCGCTCACACGCAAACCACAAGCATACATTAATTCAATCATGACCTGATTACGAACACCTAAAACAGACTCATCACAACTTAATAATAAAGTTTCGATTTCATCATACATTAAGAAATGTGGCAGGTGTCTTCCTTGACGTTTAATTTTAATTTGTTGGAAGGGATTATCAGTTAGTCCGTAATTAATTTGTAAAAATTTATAGAATGAACGAAGTGTGGAAATCTTTCGCGCTACACTTGAACTGGAAAGATTTGAATCATAAAGCATATTTAAGTAATCATATGCCATCAAGCGATCTACTTCATGAACTGCTTGCCCTTCAATAAAGTCGAGAAATTGACGAATGTCACGTTCATAGGCAACATTGGTATGTTCTGAAGATGTGTTTGTAATCGCAATATGACGCATAAAATCCATAACAAGTTCTTCTGTTTTCATTCAATCACCTCTTGTTTTTATTATACGCTAATCTAAATAAAAAAAGACACCGAAGTGTCTTATCCAAACTGAGAAACAAATTTATCGATGTGCGCAAGACTTCGAACAGACATTGCTTCACGATCTTTTAATCGATTCGATACAATTCCAAAGTTCGCATTCATAGGTTGGAACTGTGATGGATTTGCATGTGAAATATAATAAGCCATTGAACCCATTACCGTTTCTTGAGGAAGATCAATAAGTGGTTCTTGTTTTAGGAATTGCGCCATGTTAAGTGCCGCAACAAGTCCACTTGCAGCTGATTCAACATACCCTTCCACACCACTTACTTGTCCCGCAAAGAAAAGCGATGGCTGAGTTTTTGATTGATAGTGATGATTTAAAAGTAAAGGCGATTTGATGAATGTATTACGATGCATCACACCATAACGAACGATTACTGCATTTTCCAAACCAGGAATCATTTGAATAATCCGTTTTTGATCACCCCATTTTAAACGCGTTTGAAATCCTACTAAGTTATATAGAGATCCTGCTGCGTTATCTTGACGTAATTGGACTACTGCATATGGACGCGTGCCATCCGGTTTTTCCAAACCTACGGGTTTTAATGGCCCAAATAACATTGTTTTAATACCACGACGCGCCATTACCTCAACAGGCATACAACCTTCAAAAACCTTAACGTCTTCAAAATCACGCATTGGAGCTTCTTCCGCCTCTAAAATAGCACGGTGGAATGCTTCAAATTGATCACGATCCATTGGACAGTTAATATAATCTTGACCATCCCCTTTATCGTAACGTGATTTACGATAAGCAATATCAAAATTAATACCGTCTACCGATACAATCGGTGCAATCGCATCATAAAAATACATCTCCGATTGTCCAAGATAGTTCATCAAGTATTTCGAAAAATTATCGGATGTTAATGGGCCGGTTGCAACAATTGTTGGTAAATCATCCAGTTCGGTCATTTCGCGATTTGAAACGATTATGTTATCCATCTTTGAAATTTTTTCCGATACTTTCTCACTAAAACCAACGCGGTCTACAGCTAACGCACTTCCCGCAGGCAAACGATGTTCATCCGCCGATTTCATAATAATACTATCAAAGCGACGCATTTCTTCCTTAAGAAGTCCTACGGCGTTATTTAAATCATCAGAACGAAATGAATTTGAACAAACAAGTTCTGCGAAATGCTCCGTTACATGAGCAGGCGTCATTTTAACAGGACGCATCTCCACAAGTTCTACGACAAATCCACGTTTTGCAAGTTGGTAAGCAGCTTCGCTCCCTGCCAATCCTGCACCTATTACTCTAACTTGAGGTTGTTTCATAATTACCTTCCTTATCTTAATTTTATGCCAAAGAAAACTGACATACATTTTAAATTATACGCGATGCATCAAATACAAACGCGTTTAATGCACCATAATTTAATAATGGATGTCAGCTCGTTAATTAATCTTTAATTTCTTCACCTAAAGGTTCATGTTCCGCTGACACTTGTTCGGGTTTTTTTGTTTTTGGTTTTTTTGCATTTTCATTAGGTTGAATATAACGACATTTAGGGAACCCAGAACATCCTACAAAGAATGTACCATAACGACTCTTACGTTTTACTAAGGGTTCACCGCAGTCTGGACAGACTTCCCCAGTCTTTTCAGGCTCGGGACGTTTATCTTGATCCAAGGCGCGATTATAACGACACTCCGGGAAGTTTCCACAAGCTATGAATTTTCCATAACGACCAAATCGGTAAACAAGCTCGCCGCCACAATCGGGACAAACTTCACCAACTTTTTCAACTTCAATCTTTTCCATTTTTTCATCTGCTTCTTCAAGCAATGGATAGAACTTATCTACAAAACGCTGTAACGCTTCAACATTATTTTCTTCTCCTTCAGCAATACGGTCTAATTCATCTTCCATATTCGCTGTGTAGTGAACATTAATAATATCCGAGAAGTGTTCTTGAAGTTTTTCGTTCGTTAAAATCCCTTGATCTGTAGGTTTAAAGACCTTCGTTTTCGATGTCTCAGAAACGGCACCAAACGTTGCATAGGCACGATAAACAATCGTTTCTAAAATCATTGAGTAGGTACTTGGTCGACCAATACCCAATTCTTCGAGTTCTTTAATTAAACGTGCTTCCGTATAACGTGCTGGTGGTTGTGTAAAGTGTTGGTTCTTTTCAATTTTTTGCGCATTATACGCTTTCGTTTCATCCAACTCACCCATTACTTTATCGGTAGTTTTTTCATACTCATATACCTTTAAGTAACCATCAAAGGTCATGATTGAACCACTCCCATTAAAATCATAATCATTTTGACTAAAAACAACACTTACTGAATCCGAAATGGAAGGTGCCATAAGTGATGCGAGTGTTCGATAGTAAATAAAACGATATAATTTATATTCATCCGGTGTTAGGTAAGATTTAACTTCTTCAGGACGACGCGAAATACTTGTTGGTCGGATAGCCTCATGAGCATCCTGTGTATTTTCAGTCTTTTTACCTTGACGGTATTTACCTAAATATTCTTTTCCGTATTCTTCAACGATAAATGCTTTTGCATCTTCAACAAAAACATTACTGAGTCGCGTTGAATCGGTACGCATATAAGTAATTAAACCTTCTGTATCCGCACCCATCTGAATTCCTTCATAGAGTTTTTGAGCAACACGCATTGTTTTCTTTGCAGGAAAACCAAGACGTGTTGATGCTTCTTGTTGAAGTGTGGAAGTAATGAAAGGAAGTTTTGATTCCTTCTTACGTTTTTTCTTCTCAAGTTTTGTAATCTTAAAGGACCCTTGAGCTGCATCGAGCACAGCTTGTGCTTCTGCTTCATTTGTGAGCTTTAACTTTTTACCTTTGAAACGTTCTGCACTAGTTTCTATGATATTTCCTTCATTCTCAAAGAACGCAAGCACTGACCAGTATTCTTCAGGTGTAAATGCATCAATTTCTTTTTCACGATCTACGATTAATTTCAGCGCTACAGATTGAACACGCCCTGCACTTTTACTTTTAATCTTAGCTTGTAATAACTTAGACAATTTAAAACCTATAATACGGTCAAGAATACGACGTGTCTCTTGTGATTTCACCAAGTTCATATCAATATGACGTGGTGATTCGAATGCACTTAAAACAGCATCTTTGGTAATCTCATTAAAAACAACTCGATTATCCTGATCAAGATCAACGCCTAATTCATTCGCAAGATGCCAAGAAATCGCCTCTCCTTCACGGTCAGGGTCAGTTGCAAGATAAACAGCATCTGCTTTTTTTGCTTTTGCTTTTAATTCCTTAACAACATCTTTCTTATCTTTACTTATTTTATATGTTGCTTCAAAGTCATTATCGAAGTCTACACCGAGACCACCTTTACCAGTCGTCGCTAAATCTCGAATATGACCTTTTGAAGAAACAACTTCAAAATCCTCACCAAGATACTTCTCAATTGTTTTAGATTTTGAAGGTGACTCCACAATTACTAAATTTTTCATAGCCAACACTCCTTAGTTTATATATTGGATAAATCTTCGAGGTTTGTCAACACCTCGGCTCCCTCTTGAATCAAAAGGTTGCATCCAGCACCTGTGATATCATCAAGATTATGAGGAAGACATATAACTCTTCGGTTCAACTTTAATGCTTCATTAACCGTGTGCATAGTTCCACTGCGAACAAATGCACTCATGACATACACACTTTGAGACAAAGCGGCAATCAATCGATTTCGAAAAGGAAAATAATGCTTATGCGGATGCACACCCTTTGGATACTCCGAAATGACTAAATGATTTTTTTTCATAAATTCAAACTCAACCCGATGCTTTGATGGGTAACATATATCTAAACCACACCCTACCACAGCTATCGATTGAAAATCAAGTGCTGCTCGATGTGCTGTGATATCAATACCATATGCAAGACCTGAAACAATTGTATAATGCTCCCTTACATTTCCAACAAAATCCTCAGTCATTCTTAGAGCATATTCGCTGGGAGTTCTTGAACCAATTACAGCAATACATTGTTCATTTAAAAATGAAAGATTCCCCTCATAAAAAATTACAAATGGCGGACAATCCAATTCATAAAAACTACTTGGATAAGCGCGATCACCATAACAAATATAATTCCCTTGATAGTCATAGGAGGGAACATTACGACCCTCATGAATGAAACGACATATACTAGGATAATCCCCTCGTAAATGTATTGCAAGATTTTTTAAGTAATTTCTCACATTATCACCAATAATAGTTAAGCAATAAAAAAAACAAGACCTAAATATCAAATGATATTTGTGTCTCGTCTTTAAATCGAAAAGATTTACGATGAATGGGGCAACGACCAAATTTAAGAATTGCTTCTTTATGTTGTTTCGTGCCGTATCCTTTATGTTTGGCAAAACCATACTCTGGAAACTCAAGATCGTAAACTTTCATCAGACCATCTCGAACTGTTTTAGCAAGAATGCTTGCAGCTGCTATAGAAAGCGAACGCGCATCTCCCTTAACAATTGCCTCAACAGGAATCGCGATATCATCTAATGGCATCGCATCCGTTAATACAATATCAGCCTTACTTTCGATGGCTATTTTTTTCATGGCATTTTGAGTTGCACGATAGATATTATCACGATCGATAATATCAACTGGAATTATTTCCGTAAACGTCCATAATGCATTCGATTCGATATTCGATACCAATTCATCACGTTGCTTTTCGCTTAACTGCTTCGAATCGTTAATACGAGCATCATAATACCCTTTTGGGAAAATAACACCTGATACGACACAAGGACCTGCCATCGGGCCACGACCCGCTTCGTCAATCCCGACAACAAGTTTCCCTTGTTCCCAATAATTGACTTCAAATTCATCTATAAGTGATCCCATGTAATGCGTCCAATCCGTCCATTTTGAATATCACTTAAAAATGCAACGCGCGTTTTATCATCATTCACCGTTCCGCCTTCTCCGAGAAGTCCGCGATAACGACCCACTTGATCATAAAAATCATCAAACGATTCGAGTTCATAACGTCGTTTTAATTCTTCAGGTTTATATTGAATGTAATAGTCACGTGCATAATCCGTGACAAGCGCCATTGGATACCCAGTATCTTTAACCGATCCAATAACAGCACAAATAATACCCATCTCTTCACTTTCAAATTTCGGCCATAATACACCTGGTGTATCAACCAATTCAAGATCTTGTGTTACGCGAATCAGTTTTAGTGATTGTGTAACACCCGGTCTATTTTCAACACCTGCAGCTTTACGTGCAGATATTTTATTTATAACGCTGGATTTCCCAACATTAGGAACACCTACAATTAATGCACGTGCAGTTCGAGGACGAATCCCACGACGTTTATCGCGTTCACGTTTCTCTTTTAAGACGATATCCGTCTTTTCAATAATCATTTTACGTACGGGATCGTTAATAACGTCCACCAAAAGTACGACATTCCCTTCAGATTCGAGCTTTTCTACCCATTTTTCACTTTGCTTTGGGTCCGCTAAATCTTTCTTTGTCAAAACAATAAGACGTTTCTTTTGTCCAATTGACCGTGACAAAACAGGATTTCGAGTCGACATCGGTGCACGTGCATCACGACATTCGATGACAAAATCAACGACTTTGATTTGCTCTTCAATCAATCGAATCGCTTTTGCCATATGACCCGGAAACCAATGTACCTGTGACATCAAATCACGCTCCTATTTTCCTACTGTTCTTATTTTATTAAATGGAACAAAGACAAATACGTCTTTGCTCTTAATTGCATCACGTTTAAAAGTTCCATAATCACGTGAATCACTGGAACGAATACGATTGTCCCCGAGCATAAAATACTCACCCTCAGGAACTTTAATCGGACCAAAATCACGTGAAAACTCTTTTCCCGTTGAAGTCATTTCTCGAACGTAATCCGTATCTAAGAACGGTTGTTCAACTTCTTTTCCATCGATGTACAACTTCTCATCGCGAATTTCCACAACTTCACCAGGCAAACCAATAACACGTTTCACAATATGTTTCTTTTGCGAATCAAGATAGAGCACAAGAACATCAAAGCGCTCTGGATCTTTCATTTTCATGCTTAAAATATTTGAAAAGCCTAATTCTTTATCGTTAAGACTCGGGTACATGGATAAACCTTCTACCCGAACAGGACGCGCAATAAATTGCGTTACTAAAATAACTAAAACAAGACTAATTACCATACTTTTAATAAAGTCTTTAACCGCGATTAAAAACTTATCATCGCCTTTATTCATTTCATACCCTCCCTACAATAAAGAAAAAGCCGTATAAATACGGCTAATACTAACGAATTTCTTTAATACGTGCTGATTTACCTGAACGGTCACGTAAGTAGTATAGTTTTGAACGACGTACTTTACCTTTACGTAATACAGTTACGCTGTCAATAATAGGTGAGTTGATTGGGAATGTACGTTCCACACCAATTCCTGATGACATTTTACGAACTGTAAATGATTCTGAAATTCCAGTTCCTTGAGTTTTAATAACAACACCTTCAAATGCTTGAATACGTGTCTTTCCACCTTCTTGGATCTTAACGTCTACGCGTACTGTACATCCAGGACGGAATTCAGGAATGTCGTTACGTAATTGTGACTTTGTAATTTCTTGTACTAATGCTAATGACATAGTAATTCTCCTTTTTCTGTCTATATATGTTAAAACTGGTTCATAATGATTCCAACAGCGGAACCAGAGTGCTTTAAGCCTATATAATTTATCATAAACGGCTTAAATAATCAAGTTAAATTTAAATATGAAACAAACACTCTGTACGAAGTGCGTTTTCACGATTTAAATCAAAACATTTAGAATTGGTATTACCGTGGAAATACCGCATCCTCATGCTGTTTCTGATTGTTTATTATTATAAAATGAGACTATTTACCCATGAAACGAGATAACATCTTCATCTGTTTTTGCATTTTTTCATATTGGCTTAACAGACGGTTAACATCTGTTGTAGATGTACCAGAACCCTCAGCAATACGACGTTTACGTGTTGAACGAATAATTTTAGGATCATTGCGTTCTTCAGGCGTCATACTTAAAATCATTGCTTCTGTTTTCTTCATCGTACTTGAAGCATCTGCATCATCGATTTGCCCTGCTAATTGGTTAGCACCTGGCATCATTTTCATAAGCCCTGATAATGGTCCCATCTTAGAGACTTGTTGCAATTGAATTAACATGTCATCAAGCGTAAATTGCCCCTTCATCATGCGCTCTGCTGAACGCTCCGAAGCTTCGATATCCATTTTTTCTTGTGCTTTTTCTACAAGACTTACAATATCTCCCATACCTAAAATACGGGATGCTGTACGATCTGGATAAAACTCATCCAACTCATCAATACCTTCACCAACTCCGACAAATTTTACAGGGACTTGGGTCATATAACGAACCGAAAGAATTGAACCACCACGGGAATCACCGTCAAATTTTGTAGCGACTAAACCCGTAATATTTAATTTTTCTTTAAACCCATTAGCGACATGAATTACATCCTGACCACTCATTGCATCAACACTGAGTAAAATCTCATCAGGTTTTGTAAGTGCTTGAATGTCTACAAGTTGTTGCATTAACGCGTCATCAATTTGTAAACGCCCCGCTGTATCGATAAGGATAAGATCAAAATCTTTACCGTGTGCAAGTGCATTCTTTACAACTTCAACAGGTGTACTGTTTTCTTGTGCAAATACTTCAACACCGATTTGCGTACCAAGTATTTTGAGTTGCTCAATCGCTGCTGGACGTGCTAAGTCAGCTGCAACCAACAATACTTTTTTTCCTTCTTTATTGAGTTTGTTTGCAATTTTAGCAATTGTAGTTGTTTTCCCTGAACCTTGCAAACCAACCATCATTAAAATTCCTGGTTTTTGATTGAAATCCAGTTCAGACTTTTCTTCACCTAAAATTTCAATTAATTTATCATTAACAATCTTTACAAACATTTGTGAAGGTTCCACATCACGTGTAACTTTCATTCCAAGTGCTTCACTACGAGTATGTTCTAAAAGTTCATTAATAACATCTAAACTTACGTCTGCTTCTAAAAGTGAAATTCGAATTTCACTTAAAGCATCAGTTATATTTTTTTCAGAAAGTTTTCCCTTTCCGGTCATATTTCTAAATGTATCTTGTAATCGGTTTGTTAAATTATCGAATGCCATAACTTCCTCCTATAAGAACGATGGTGTATCTTCTTGTTTTTTCTTTGTAACTTCTACTACTTCGATATTTTTGATTGCTTCATCAACAAGCGCGTCAATATCGAGTCCCTCTTCAAATCGTAAAATCTTATCCCCATGAGGTTTCGTTGTAGGGTTTTTAGGTGTAAAAATTGTACAACAATCTTCAAACGGTAAAATTGACGTTTCATACGTATCAATTTTACGTGCTAGATCAATGATTTCAACTTTATCGTATGTAATTAATGGACGTAAGATTGGCAAGGTTCCAATATTCGTAATTTCTTTCATACTGTGAAGTGTTTGTGATGCAACTTGACCTAAGCTTTCACCATTCGCAATTGCCAAGCAATTACGTCGGAATGCAAGACGCTCAGCAATACGCAACATAAAGCGACGCATCATAGTGATCGCATAACTTTCGGGCACTTTTTTATAAATTTCAAGTTGTACATCGGTAAATGGCACAACATTAATGCGAATGTGGTCTTGGTAATTTGTAAGTTGTTGCGCAAGATCCATAACTTTCTTTTGTGCTTCATCTGAAGTATATGGTGGTGATGCAAAGTGAATTGCTTCAATACGTACGCCGCGCTTCATCATAAGATATGCAGCTACAGGAGAATCGATTCCACCTGAAAGCATAACCATAACTTTACCTTGGATTCCAACGGGATATCCACCAGCACCGTCAACCCGCCCCATCATAATGTATGCTGAGTCACTGCGAACTTCGATGATAATTCCTACATCTGGTTTACGCACATCAACTTTAAAGTCTGTTGTTTGTAATATTTTCGTTGCAACATGGCGGTTAATTACATCTGAAATATGTTCGTAAGATTTGTCATGACGACGTGCAATAACTTTAAAAGTTGCTTTGCCTTCTTCTTTTTGAATCATTTCTGCAGCTACATCAGCAATAAGATCGAGGTCTCGTTCCACTTTAACTGCAAGAGAAAAAGAACTCAAACCAAATACGTGACGAAGTTCACCACTTACGGCAAGGCCATCTTCACCGTTTAAAGTGATATAAAGACGGTCATACGTCTCACGATATGTTAGATTTGGGAATGCAACAAGTTGCGAGCGTACATTACGCACAAGTTGCGCTGTAAAGTTACGACGATTTTTCCCTTTTGTTGATAGTTCACCATAGCGGCAAACAATAAATTCATAATTAGTGTTGTACATAATTTTTAATCTCCAATATTGTTTCACAAACTTTTTCGAGTTCTTCCATTGTTGTTAAATGCGATAAACTAATGCGTACACTTGTCAGTGCGCACGTTTCATCACAACCCATGGCTTTTAATACATGTGAAGGTTCCAACGATTTCGAATTACACGTACTTTGTGCAGATACGTAAATGCCTTTTGCATTTAATCCATTCATCATTATTTCCGATCCAACATTTAAAACAGACATATTAAAGATATACGGCGAACCGTTAATATCTGAGTTAATGTGGATGTTCTCCATTCCATCAAAAGTATCGTATAAAAATTTATTCATGCGTATTATATCATTAATTGAACGTTTGTGGTCTTCAACTGCTAAACGGAGTGTTTTAGCCCACAAAATCGCAGAGACATTATCCAATGTTCCACCACGTAGGCCGCCTTCTTGCTGTCCCCCATTTACAAGTGGTAAGCAATTAACATTTGCTTTTTTCACAAGAAGTCCGCTTCCCTTTAATCCATAAATTTTATGCGCAGAATAGGAAACACTGTCAATTTGTTTCATAGGGAAATCATGTCGCGCGAGCGCCTGAACTCCATCAATATGAACGTAAGCACTCGAATACTTTTTTGTTATTCGAGCTACTTCTTGAACATCTGTCATGCTCCCTACTTCATTGTTTACTGCCATAACAGTAACTAATACAGTGTCTTTACGAAGTTTTTGTTTTAATTCATCAAGTGAAATACAACCTTTCGTATCAACACCCAAATAATCTACTTCAAAGCCAAATTCTTCTTTTAATTGTTGTACCGCACCCATTACTGAGCTGTGTTCAACACATGTTGTAATGATATGTTTACCACGATGACGGTTTGCAAGCGCAATTCCCTTGATCGCTGTACTGTTTGACTCACTGGCTCCAGACGTGAAAAAAATCTCATGAGGAAGCACTCCAAGCATTTTTGCTAATGCATCACGAGATTGCACTACAAGATCTGATACGCGTTGTCCACCATAGTGGAGCGAGTCTGCGTTTTCATAATACTTTTCCATAATTACCAACGCATCCTTGAGAATTTCAGGACGCGTTGGTGTTGTACTTGAATAATCTAAATATATTGGTTTATCGTGCGCTTTTTGCATTGTCACGAATCATCTCCTCATAAGCCGTATTTGGTCTGTATCGATCAATAGAATTAATGATTGTAGTCAAACTCTGTGTATAATCACCACTATTGAAGGATAACTCTGCACGGGTTAACTCGGCATCGATATCTGGGACAAAAGCTCTAAATTTATTTGCATAAACGATTGCATTTTCACACATGTCGACCACACCCACTAAATTATTGACGTTGTTGTGTAGTTTATAGATATAATCGATTGCTTCATCAACAGTAGCGTTTAAAAGCTTAACATCAATTACATCTTGACCTAGCATTTCTTTTACTTGATCAGTATATTTATATGCTCGTTCCAAATCCGAAGCATACTTATCGGATATTGAAGGTAACGAACGTTTTTGAATTCTTACTTGAACATCGTTAATGATAAGATGGAGTTTAAGAAGTTGTTTCGTTGCGCGAACTTCATCTGCATTCGCACGTTCCACTTTTTCATTCATAACGAGATATTCATCTTTAAGCATCGAAACATCTTGTCCGAGTTCTTGAAGCGATATGAGGATTGTTGAGGCTGGAATTTTTTCTTCTTCAATCATTCTTGAAACCTTAACACCCGATTCGCTAAACTCTTGAATTCGTTGCGAGAATACACCCACATTTTCTGTATATCCATCAAAATTAAATCGCGTTTCAACTTTGTGTGCATCCTTACACATCTTCTCGATGCTATCCACAAGGAATTCTAAATTCTCAAATACTTCTTCACTCAGTGAATCGACTTCACGTTGAGCCTTATCTTCTTTTTGAATCGAAAGTGCAAGTTGTTCTAAACGTTTTTGACTTTCTTTTAGGCTGGTACGTGACTTTTCAATTTCACCTTGTCCAATATTAATGAGATCATCTTTTAGAATTTCACTGAGAACACCAATATTCTTTGGAACTTCAAGATGCTCAACAAAAACACCATTTTGACGAACACCTTGATACAGTTTCGATACCTCATCAAGTAATTGAGGAATCAAGCCTTTCGCATGTTCGTAGAGTTTAGGAATTTCAGTAATCTTCGTCTCTAAATCATCAATTGAAACCCTTGTTTCTTCACTGATTTCTTGTGCTTTCATAAAATCAGAAGCATACATCCATTCTTCAAAAATGGAAAAGTTTTGTTCAATTTCTTTAATTTGATCTTCTATTGTTGGGAAAGCATCGCCTAAACCTGAAGTGTTTTCAATTGCATTTTTCTTCAATTCTCTAAAACGATCCTTTAAGGCTGTGATTTCCATGCGTTGACGTGTTTCTTGCTCGAGTAACGTTTCGAGATTATCATTAAGGGAAATTGTTTGTTCCATCGACTCCGCAATTAACTCATCCAAAAGCGATAAGTGCTTCGATGCTTCTTTTAGTTTTCCAAATGCAAGTGCATCCTCCGAATCCGCAAGTGCATCTGAAATCTCTTCTTGTCGTGCATTAATTTCACTGAATTCTGCCTTACACTCCGAAACTTTTTTCTCAACATCTGGATTTAATTTAGCCAATCCGTTTGCTTTATTTATTTTAAACAACACAGGAATACTCATCAGCTCGTTGTATCGAACCTCTAAGGTCTCAAAGGCTTTATTTAATCGACGTTTTTTAGCCATACGTATGTAGACAAAAACACCAATGATTAACAGCACTAGGACAACAGCAATTATATATTTGTAGTCATTCATTAACTTTAATATCATCTGAAAATTCATACGTTCACCTCGTTGAATTTATTGTACCATAGATAGCTTGGTTCTTAAATGCGTTTCGTTGACTTTTCACCTCAATTTAGGTATATTATATAAGCGTCATATTTTTAGTGCAGCACGCAAAGTTATTAGCCACGTGTTTATCCCGCGGCAGGAATCAAAGTACCTACGCTGTACAGGGAAACGATTATAGATAAACTCAACTAATAATAATTTGCGGAACTCGCTAATGACATATTAGGAGGTCATTACTATGGCAAGAATTAAAGGTCCAGTTTGGAAAAAAGCACGTCGTTTAAGTTTCTCAATCCTTGAAACAGGTGAAGAGCTACAACGTCGCGATTATGCACCAGGACAACACGGTAAAGCACGTCGTCCAAAATTATCAAACTACGGTTTACAATTACGTGAAAAACAACGTATTCGTTACACATATGGAGTTACTGAAAAACAATTCTATAACACATTCAAAAAAGCTTCAAAACTTGAAGGTGTTGCAGGTCACAACTTCTTATTCATGTTAGAATCACGTTTAGACAACGTTGTATACCGCATGAACTTATCACGCACACGTCGTGGAGCTCGTCAATTAGTTAATCACGGTCATATCTTAGTAGATGGAAAAAAAGTTGATATTCCTTCATACATTGTAAAACCTGGTCAAACAATTGAAGTTAAAGAATCTTCACGTTCAATGGCAGCAATCAAAGATTCATTAGAAGCTAACGTATCAATGGTTGATTATGTTACATTTGACAAAGATAAATTCAAAGGTGAATACAAACGTTTACCAGAACGTAGTGAATTAAACCAAGAAATTAATGAAGCATTAGTAGTTGAATTCTACAACCGTTAATCTTCATAACCCTAAGACTTCCTCTATGAGGGAGTCTTTTTTACCCTCTAAATCAAAAAAACCATTCTCACTTTAAGAATGGTTTTTTTAATACTTTAAATCGTAACCCTATTCATCGTCTTTATCGGTTTTATCTACTACTTCTTCTTTTTTAGGTTCCTCTTTTTTTGAATCAGCTTTATTGGACTTTGATTCCTCTTTTTTCGGTTCCTCATATTTCAACTTAAACTGAACAAATTCACGTTGTGTTTCAAGTTTTGTATTATTACGCCATGAAACAAGAACATTCAGCGTTACCTCAGGGACATCAACTTCCCCTGCGAGACTGATACCACCCATATAGTTGCGATCTTTTCGTACTTGACCTGGTACTAAATTATATTCAGAATCAAAAATACCCGCAGTTGGCATCATTTTATCGGCATGGTAATCTTCATTGTTTTCTAATACAACAATTTCAACGCCATACATCGCAATCTTCGGTTTATCAACAACAACACCATAAACATAAAGATCCTCATGTTTTTCGATTGTAGCTGAAATATCAAAGAATCGAGATGACTCTACGAAGCGGTCATTATCATTAATTGCATTCCAATAAGACTCATACCTTTTAAGTTTTTCAGTATAGAGTTTTTTTTCATTCACTGAACATCCTGTTAATAAAAATATGCTCAAGAGTACCAAAAATAGTTTTTTCATATTATACCTCTTACGATTTAGTTTGTGTGATTAAAGATATGATACGTTTTCTTACCTCTGCGTATCACTGTTACTTCTTTACCAATTGCATTGTCTTTCGAAATGACAAAATCTGTATCATTTACAACTTCACCATTAACGCGAATTGCACCGCCTTCGATCAGTTGACGTGCTTCACGCTTACTTGGACATACTTTTGTATTTACGAGTAATTCAACAATATTTTCATCTGCTGAAACTTCAATGGATGCACTATCTGCAAATACTTGACGAATTTGTTCAACAGTTAATTCTTGAACATTTCCAGAAAAGAGTGCATTGGTTACACGTTCTGCCATCGCAAAACCCTCTTTACCAAAGACTACTTCCGTTAATTCTTTCGCAAGTTCTTTTTGCGCAAGTCTTAAATGAGGCTCTTTAATAAATGAAGCTTCAATTGCTTGAATTTCTTCCACACTCTTGAATGAAAGACGTTTTAAGAAATCAATAACGTCATCATCACTTGTATTAATAAAGAATTGGTAGAAACTATAAGCATCCGTACGGTTTTCATCCAACCAGATATTTTGACCTTCACTCTTACCGAATTTTGTACCATCAGACTTCATAATTAAGTGCGATGTAATACCAAACACTTCTGCTTCCGGTCCTTCAACCTTACGAATTAAGTCCGCACCACTTACAAGGTTACCCCATTGATCCGAACCACCAATTTGAAGCTCAATACCATAGTTTTTGTATAAATGTAAGAAATCAATCGATTGTAAGATTGTGTATGAGAATTCCGTAAAAGAAATTCCAGTACTTAAACGCTTCGCAATGGTATCTTTGGCTAACATGTTACTTACGCTGAAGAATTTACCATAATCACGTAAGAAGTCTAAAACTGTTAGACCTCCCAACCAGTCGCGATTATTTACGATTGTTACTGGGTTATTATCACTTGATAGAATACGTTCAATTTGCGCTCCAATTCCATCTACGTTTTTTTGTAAATCCGCATCATTAAGCATTGAACGTTCTGTAGTAGGACGTGGATCACCAATCATACCTGTAGCACCACCAACTAAAGCAATAGGCTTATGACCTTGCATTTGGTAACGTTTTAATAAAATTAATTGTTGAAGATGACCGACATGGAGTGAATCCGCAGTTGGATCAAACCCGCAATAAAGCGTAATCGGTTGTTCTAATCGTTTTTCCAATGCTTCATAGTTGGTAACGTCCTTAACAAGACCACGCCAGTTTAATTCTTCTAAAAAATTCATTTTCTTTTCCACCTTTATTTTTCTTGTGTATCAAATAACATTTTAATTTTCAAATAATAACGTTGCATAATATCCAACATACATGTGACCGCTAAAAGTGTCGTTGCATCATGTGGATAGATATATCCTGATGCACAAAACTTATCGAGCTCAGCCCACTTATCTTCTTTAAAAATCAAGTTTTTAGCCAAAAACTGTGTTTTTAATAATGCTTGCTCTCCATTATGCATTAAAACGGCTTGATCATCATGACGACTCATAATATAGAGAAGTGTTGATGTAATCGATTTGTTTTTTTGTAAGAATGGTACGTATTGATTAAACACCTCACGCATACCATTGTTTAAAATCTCATATCGCTTCGGTTCCTCAGTAAACATATTATTTTGAGTGAACCCCTCACTGATTTTTTTAATTTGTTTTGTTATATCCGCATAGCCACGTGAATTTATAAATGCAAACATTACTGTGCTAGTAATGAATACGGTATAGTGGTAGGATTGCTGATTTAAAACGGCACGTTGAATTTTTGTTTCAACCTCATTTTGGAATCGGGCAATATCAACCGTACTTGTGCTATTAACAGAAAAAATACGTTGCATTTCATCTTTGTAAGTACGAACAAGATGAATAAATTTTTCAAAATTCATTTGCTCATTACTGCCACGATAATTCGGGCCATACATACCAAATCCCATTGTTTTGGTAAAGGAACTCACATAACCATAAACTAAGATGTTTGACAGAATCGTCTGCTTATCACCTTTTACAATATAACCTTCAACTCGTTTTGTATAATTATCAATGTACTTTGGATCTTCTACAATATCATTCATCAGTTCTTCAAGCGAGGACTTATAATAGTCATCAAGTCTATTTTTATAACCCAGCGCCTCACGGGTCCACTTTTGATCACAATCGAATACATCACTATCAATTGCAAAACCTAATGGATGGTGATCTTCGTAGTGAACCAAAATATCTTTGACCGTTTTTGCGCTTTCATCAAGTTTAATGTAGAACATAAGACCTTCTTCATCAAACGTATACGACCAAGACTCCATATTAAATCGTTCCCAAAGCTCAAAAAAGATGGTGAATACTGCATAAGACACAATGTTACGTTGGCGTTCTTCCCCCGCAAAAGACCCACCTAAAACAAGGAGGGAACCATCCTGCCCTTCAATCATACTTTTCATGATACCATTACGCTTCTCGCGTAACTCACGAATTGATTCAGATGTTAATTGAACAATATTCATAATAATACCTCTTTCAACATATAATATTCTACCATGAAATCATCGTTTAAGGTAATGTAAAACTCAAAGAGCCATAAAAAAAAGGCAATACGCCTTTTTTTCGGAAAAATATTATTTAACAAGGGAAATCTGTAACCATATTTATTTTTAAGGAGAAGAAAATATAGTCATTGTAAACAATTTGTTTACGTATATAGAATACAAAAAAATTGTGGTAAGAATTCGCAGAAACTGTGTTAATTTGTGTGAGCTGGTTTAAAGATTGAAATCATGATAGTTGGAATGATCATGATTACTCCAAAAATAAAGATAACGATTTGTATAGGCATGCGTTCGACAAGTATTCCAGATACAAGCGGTGTAATAATCGCAGAGAATCCAATACTCATTGAGATTGAAAACATTTGTGCAGTCGATCGTAAGTGACTTGGTGATTCTCTAAAAATTAAATCTTTCTGTGCAACAAGTATTAATGGGAACGTAATCGCTTGAAGTGTTGAAAGTACGATAATTTGAAACACCGAAGTTGCCATCCCATACGTTACCATACGTATAATCATAACAATACTGGAGAAAACCATCAGGTTCTTTCCACCATATTTCTTTAGGAGCGTTCCCCCTACTAACATAAGTGGAATTTCACTTAATGCTTCCACAAACCATTTGACACCAACATCTTGCGCATTCCCACCAAGATGAAAGATATAGTCTGTAATCGTAATCGAGTCTACATTCATAACAAAATATGTCAATGTAAACACAACAACCAAATACATGTAACGTTTATTCGTAAGAAGAACTTTCAAATCTTTTAATCTTAAGGCAGTCGCAACATTATCATTTTTTTGTTTTGTGGCATCTTCAAGTTTGAAGGAATAGAAAATGACAACAAAGCTCATAATCCCTGAAAGATAACCCAGTGATGGATAACCATAGCGATGAATAAAAAAACCTGATACAAGAGAGGCTAAGGCCCACCCAAGTGAACCAAAGCTTCGAATAAAACTAAACTGATGATAAATCCCATCAACCTCTAGAACCCATGTTTCAAATAAATTAGAGAGAATTCGGACAGTACCTGCCATCGTCCCTACTAAAAAGAAGTGATAATAAAAATTATGAATATTAACACAGTAGGAAAGCATTCCTGTTGCCGCAAGGATAAAAGTTCCATAAATAAAGAAACGTTTAATCGTCCCATATCGATCACACAAATATCCCGATAGAATTTGTCCTACCATCGCAATAATAGCAAGAAAAGAAAGAATGAGTCCCCGCTGTGATGCCGAATAACCAAGATGCGTTAAAAATGGCACAACCTGTGGAAACAACAATCCATGTGAAGCATACATCAAAAACATGACAGCACTAAAATTAAAAACTTTTGTTTTATTAGACATTTTTATACCTCATATACTCTAAACATCATTATAGCATTTAATTTCCTAAAGTTTACACCAATTAAGTTATAAAAAAACCCTAATCTTGATTAGGGTTAAAAATTGCATTTTCGGTAATAATGACATCACAAGGGATATCATGATCTTCTTGAAAAAGAACATCCGTTTCCTGAAATGAGTACGCAATTCCGATTTTTACGGGGCTCACTTTCGCTAAAAATCGATCGTAATATCCGCCACCATAACCGATTCTATAACCGTTTTGATTAAATACTAGCATCGGTATGATAACAACGTCGATTTCATCCGCTGAAATTTTCTGATTACCTGTAGGTTCCAAAATCCCCATCACTCCAGGTTGTAGTTGATCAAAGCCTGTTATGACGTAAAATTCCATGGTATCACCTTTAATTTTAGGTAAACAAATTGTATAGTGCTTATCCCAAAATAACGTTTCCATAATACCATACGTATCTACTTCATGATTAAATGCGGCATAAAGTGCAATGGTTTGGTGACCCTCTAAACGATCAATAACAGCATTATGAATTGCCTTATCCCAAGGAGCACGCATGAGCACATCGTATTGCTTGCGCTTTTCTAAGACACCTTGAGCAATCTTTTTCTTATCCAACAGAACCTTCCATCTCCATTTTCATCAATTGATTTAATTCTACCGCATATTCCATAGAAAGTTCTCGAGTAAATGGTTCTAAAAATCCCATAATAATGGTTTCAGATGCTTGTTCTTCACTTAAACCACGGCTCATAAGATAGAAGAGTTCCTCTTCTGAAATCTTAGAGACACGCGCTTCGTGTTCAATAATTGATGCATTCGTATCCACCACATTCACGGGCATCGTGTCGCTCATCGAAAGTTGATCAAGAATTAAGGTGTCACATTCTATTTTTGTTTTCGCATTAATTGCATTTTTATCATGATGCACAATCCCACGGTAATTCACCGTACCACCATTGCGTGATACAGATTTTGAGATAATTGTACTCTGAGTATTTGGTGCTTTATGGATCATTTTAGCGCCAGCATCTTGCCACTGATTAGCACCTGCCACTGCGATTGAAATTGTCATGCCCTTCGCATATTCTCCAATTAAAACACATGACGGATATTTCATAGTAATATAGGCACCGATATTACCATCAATCCATTCCATCATTCCATGCGCTTCCACCTGAGCACGTTTAGTAACTAAATTATAAACATTCGATGACCAGTTTTGAATTGTCGTATAACGACACTTAGCATTTTTATGTACAAAAATTTCCACCACTGCAGCATGCATCGCATCTTTTTTGTAAATGGGTGCCGTACATCCTTCAACATAATGCACATCTGCACCTTCATCCACAATAATCATGGTACGTTCAAACTGTCCCATTTGCTCTGCATTAATTCTAAAGTAGGACTGAAGTGGTTTATCGAGTGTTACACCTTTAGGGATGTATATAAACGACCCACCGGACCATACGGAAGTATTGAGTGCTGCAAACTTATTATCATTATAAGGTACAAGTTTTCCAAAATATTGCTTTACAATCTCTGGATAGTCTCGCAATCCTGTATCCATATCAAAAAACAATACCCCTTTGGATTCTACTTCTTGAAGCATACTTGCGTAAACAACTTCAGAATCATATTGTGTTGCAACTCCGGATAAATATTTCGCTTCTGCTTCAGGAATTCCTAATCGATCAAATGTATTACGAATTTCTTGAGGAACATCATCCCAACTGCGTTCCACTTGGTCACTAGCTCTTAAGAAATAGATATACTCATCAAAATCCACCTTGGAAAGATCAGCACCCCACGAAGGCATCTTTTGATCCATAAACGATTGATATGCTTTCAAACGGATTTCAAGCATCCACTCAGGTTCATTTTTAAGTCGTGAAATCTCACGTACAACCGATTCACTCAATCCCTTATCAAACGCTACAACACCTTCAACATCATCATGAAATCCGTATTGGTACTCTTCATTAGGTAATCGATCGCGATCATCCATTTTTTCTTCACTCATCATTATCCCTACTTTCTTCAATAATATCCGTTAAACCACGCCATCCTAAAGTTGCACATGTAATACGATTCGCTTGGCGACCAACATTTTTAAATGCAACAGCTTCTTGAAGCAGTTGTTCATCAAAGTTTTCCAAGTGAATCATACGATTGTATTCTGCAATAATCTGATCTGCCTCCGCGACAGTCTTCCCTTTCACAAGTTCCGTCATAATGGAAGCGGCGGAAGTCGCAATCGTACAGGCTTGACCATCGAAACAAACATCTTCAATGACACCATTTTTAATGAATGCTTGAATGGTTAAATCATCAATGCATGAATCAGTACTTACACGCTTTTTCGGATACGTTTCGTCTGTACGTTTATTCCGAGGATTTTCATAATGGTCCATAATTAATTGACGAAGAAAACGGGGATCTTCAAAATAATTCATTTTATCACTCCAAATCTATAAATAAAGGTCGATACACTTTTCTAAAGTAATCGTTTCTAAAGCTTTAATCAGTTTAGTTACATCCGCATCATTATTATAAAAATAAAATGAGATGCGAACACTTTTTTCCATATTCAATGCTCCATTGATCAGTTTAGCGCAATGTTCACCTGAACGGACACTTACGCCTTCGCGGTTTAGATAAGCTGCAACATCCTGAGCAAAAATCCCTTTAACACTAAATGTGATCAGTCCCATATCGGCGTGTTGATTGTAAACCGTAATGTGATCCATTGCATTTAACGCATCCAAAGCACGCTTATGGAGCGGTAGAATAATCTCATGGATACGATCCATACCAAATTGATTTAAGTAATCAATTGCAGCACCAAAGCCTAAGACACCTTCAATATTTGGGGTTCCTGCCTCAAACTTCGCGGGACCTGACTTAAGTTCGACCATGCCACATGCATCAAAACGAATATTACTGCCACCACCATGAGAAATGGGATACATTTTCTTTTGAATTTCAGGTTTTGCATAAAGTACCCCTACACCGGTAGGTCCTAGCATTTTATGAGCTGAAAAGGCCATAAAGTCAACATCTAAATCCACGACATCAATTGACATATGTCCAATCGATTGAGCGGCGTCAAGACAAAATAATGCGCCATGATCATGGGCATACTTTGCGAAAGATTTAATATCATTAACATATCCCAAAACATTTGAAACATGAGCCATTGATACCACTTTAACGTTTTCATGGAATGCACTTGCTAGCATTTCAAGTGTAATATGACCTGAATCATCTAAAGGTATAAATTCAACACTAAAACCAACTTCCTCAGCCAAAGCATACCAAGGTAAAATATTTGAAGCATGTTCTGCTTGGTTTAAGAGAACGACATCACCTTTTTTTAGGTAATACTTTGCGTATCCACTTGCAACAAGGTTTAAGGATTCACTCGCACCAGATGTGAAAATAATCGAATCGGGTGTTGTTTTAATAAACTGAGCTGTTTTCTTTCGAACTGCTTCATAGAGATCACTGGTTTCAAGTGATGTATTATAATCGCCTCGATGAATGTTGGAACTAAGGCGTTCATAATAATCAACGACCGCATCGATCACAGTTTGAGGTTTTAATGCAGTCGCAGCATTATCAAGATAACTTACATCTGGATGATGTTTAAAAAAAGGGAAATCTTTTTTTATTGAATCCATTGCGTATTCACCTTCTCCGTAATTTCTTCTTTTAGTTGTGCTTTAATCGTCTCATCATCAATTGCATCCACAATTGGCATGAGGTATCCCATTATAATAAGACGTAATGCATCTTCACGTGTCAGTCCACGTGATTGCAGGTAATAGATGTGTTCTTCATTGGGTTGGCCCACGGATGCAGCATGGGATGCAGCAACATCGTTTTCATCAATTAGTAACATCGGGTAGACAACACCATGAACTTCTTCGCCAAGATTCATTATGCGACTCATTTGATGCGTTTCGGAACCGGAATTCCCTTTCGAGATACTACCAATGACTTCTAAATTTAAACTTCCTTTATTAAGGACGATAGCATTACATTCAACCATTGCATAACTTTTTCGAGCTTGATGATCTGCTTTTATGGTCCACTTAAGTTTATTAAAAGCAATCACAGCACCTTTAAATTCACAATGACTTCCAATGCCGAGGTACTCAATATGTGTGTGTTTTTGATGGTTTCCTTTGCTCATTTCACCATAATTCGCAACAAATTGTGCGTGTTCATGCAACTTAATATGCTCATTAACAACCAATGCTTCATCACTTTGATTAATCCACAGATATTTAAAGTTAGCATATTCTAAAACATCGATCGTTAGATCTAACGTTCCCTTACCTTTCGCAATAATATAGAGCGTTCCTTTTGATTGTTTCGGAATGGTAATTGACACGCTTTCTTCACCTTTAATATCAAGTACGATTGAATTCATCGGTTCCATCAAGGTAAATGTCGCCATTATTTATCACCTATTGCTTCACGCACCGCACATGTTCCAAGAACAGTTGGACGCTTGGGATCTTTCTCTTTTTGAATATCGGCTTCAATCCAATCGTATCCTTCACGGTCAATTTTACGTACTAAGGTTTCATCAGAACTTAAAACAATTCGACCATCAATCATAATGTGAGTATGGGTTGGTTGAATCAGTTCAAAGAAACGTTCGTAGTGACTTACAATAATAAGACCCATTTTTTGTTTATCTTGTTCTTCTTTTAATACTCTCGCAACAAGTGCAAGCGCATCAATATCAAGTCCGGAATCAATTTCATCCAACATTGCGAATCGAGGTTCCAACATAATCATCTGTAAGATTTCATTACGTTTCTTTTCACCACCACTAAATCCTTCATTAAGGAATCGGTGAGCAAGATCTTCCTTCATTTTAAGGCGGTCAATGCTCCCTTCCATTGACTTTACAAACTCAAATAAACCAATCGGTGTATCACGACGTGCATTTAATGCGGACTTTAAAAAATCAGAGTTCGTTACGCCGGAGACTTCTTGCGGATATTGCATCCCTAAAAACAAGCCAAGTTTACTGCGTTCATCAACTTCGAGTTCAAGTACATTGATATCATCTACAAAAACAGAGCCTTCTGTAATTTCATATCGGGGATGACCCATGATAGCAGAAAGAAGTGTTGATTTCCCATTCCCATTGGGTCCCATGATTGCGTGGATTTCATTCTCATTAACTACAAGATTGACACCCTTGAGTATTTCTTTTCCTTCAATTGCTACATGTAAATTTTCAATTCTTAATTGTGCCATATTATCACTTTCCTCTACTTATATCTTAATTTATATATTATAGCACAAGATTAATCCGAATAAGGCGACCATCGCTCACGAAACGTATTCGTAACGTGTTGCATTGACCCCTTAAATAACCTATAATTAATGAGACAAAAGGAGGATTGTAATGATTGACAATTTAAAAAAATATTGGTTTGTCGTCGTTATAGGTTTGGTACTGATTGTCGGTATCGGGTATTTTACTAAAGAACAGATGAACGCTGTTTTGAGCGGTAAAAAAGTAGACGGTAAAGATGTAATATATGAGGTTGCTGGGAGTGATTATACTGCAGATGCATACTATGATGAACTCTTAGAATCGAAGGGAACGGCAGAGATTTATAAGTTATTCGAACGTGCTGTTCTTGATTCAATGGAAACAACTGAAGATATCGTTAAGAAATCTAAAGAAGAAGCTGAGACAGTTAAAACTAATGTTTCTGCACAAAATGGTGCAGCAGGGTTAGAACAATTGAATAAAGCACTTGTTTCATTGGGTTATAAAGGTGTTGATGAAATGAACAAGTTTTATGAAAATTCAAATAAACTTGATGTCATTTTAGGAGATTACCTTGAAGCAAATTACGATCAATATGCGAAAGCATTTGTCGAAGAAAAACAACCTCGTGTTGTAAGTCACATCCTTGTCAAGATGGACGATTCAAAAAATCCTACAGCTGAAGAAACAGCTAAGATGGAGAAAATTGATGCAGCTTTAAAAGAGGGTAAAGCTTTTAGTGATGTTGCTATGGAATTTTCCGATGATGGAACTGCCCAAAATGGTGGTTTACTCGGATATATGGATAAAACATCAAGTTTAGTTCCTGAATTTATTGAAGGAGCTACAAGTATCAAGAAGGGTGAAACAACTGGGTGGGTTACTTCACAATACGGTCGTCATCGCATTACAGTTCAACAAGACTCTTTCGAAGAAATCAAATATGATAAAGATTTCTTAAAAGCAATATCAACAAATAATCCTAAAATCCAATATCAAGCAATCTGGGAAAAAGCAGAAGGCTTAGATATTAAATTTGCAGACGAATCCGTTAAAGCAGATTTAATGGCATTTATGGGTCTAGGAGGTAATCAATAATGAAAAAACTTCTAGTTTCACTCCTCGCATTGCTGATGCTTGCGGGATGCAGTGATGCACGCGCAATGATTTCCACAGATGAAGAAATATTCTCTGTTGGTAATGAAAAAGTTACTTCTAAACGTCTTTTTGATGTTATGAAGCTCAGTGATGGTGGAATGACGGTTGTTAAGTCAGCTCAAAACAAAATTACTGAAAATGTTGCGGACGAAGATGTTAAAGCGGAAGCTGACAAACGTCTTGAAGAAATTAAAGAAGTCTTCGGTGATCAACTTGAAGAACGTTTAAAACAAAGTGGCTACGATAGTGTTGATGCATTCATGTCACAAACAGTTTATCCAGAACTCAAAATGACACATCTTCTTAAAGAAAAAATGGTTACAGATTTTGAAGCATTAACTACAGAAAATGCACCGCGTAAAGCACGCATTCTTCAATTAGAGAATCAAGAGAAAGCAGACGAAGCACTTGAAAAAATTAAAGCAGGTGAAAACTTCGATGATATCGCAAAAGATTACAAAGTTACAGGCTCTCCATATGATGGAAGTGCTAAAGTACACTTATTGAAATCGGTTCAATATCCTCAAGAAGTTGCGGATGCACTCAAAAATGCAACTGAACCAACATTATCCGGTGTCCTCAGTGATGCAAGTGATGATAGTAAATATATTGTTCAAATTATTGAAATCGATGCAAGTCGATATCAAGATGAAACCATTGAAGCATTTGTAGGATCAAAGGACATCGTAAATAAATACCTTGCACAACTTTTTGTTGACAATGGTTTTAAAATTTACGACAAAGACGTTTATGACGCCGTTGCCGAGAAATTCCCACAATACTTAAATATTCAAAAGGAAAAAGACGCTAAATAAGCGTCTTTTCTTTATGCTATAATAACGTAAAGGAGGTCTATTATGACACTGTTTGAAAAAATTATTAACCGAGAAATCCCCGCAAAAATAATATGGGAAGATGAGGATGTCATTGCATTCTTAGACATATCACAAGCCACTCAAGGACACACCCTCGTTGTACCCAAGCTTGCAACAGAATCTGTCCTTACAGCCACACCTGAGGTCGTCTCCAAAGTAAATTGTACCGCTCAAATGCTTTCACTAAAACTCATGGAAACTTTTGGTGCTACCGGAGTTAACATCTTAACTAATGCTAATGAAGTAAGTGGCCAAACCGTTCCTCATTATCACGTGCATGTCATTCCACGCTACGATACCGATGAATTAAAATTTGTACCGCTTCAAAAAGACCATGATCTCGATGCAGTTTATAAAACCTATCAAGAAAAAAATCTTACATTTTAAAAATAAACAAAGTATTGATGTACACGCTTCAATACTTTTTTACTTAAACAAGCACCGCTAAGTCATCGTCATTGAAAAAAATAATTTACTTAGTATATAATCAAATTAGATCATATGAGGTAGTTTTTTCGATTCATATTTCAAAATTATATACTTTCTATGACTTCCAATATTTAGAAAAGGAGTAATTATCATGAAAATAGAATTAGGTATCAGTACGTTTGGCGAAACAACACCTCTTGAGAATACTGGCATTGCCCCTTCTCATCCGGAGCGCATTCGCCAACTCGTAAAAGAAATCGAACTTGCAGATCGTGTTGGTCTCGATATTTACGGAATTGGAGAACACCACCGATCCGATTTTGCGGTTTCCGCACCTGAAATTGTTCTTGCTGCTGGAGCGGTGAATACGAAACACATTCGTTTAAGTTCTGCAGTTACGGTCCTTTCATCTATTGACCCAGTACGTGCGTACCAACAATACGCAACGATCGATGCTTTATCAAACGGTCGTGCGGAGATGATGGTAGGACGTGGTTCCTTTACAGAGTCCTTTCCTCTATTTGGCTATGATTTAAAGAACTATGAAGCTTTGTTTACGGAAAAACTACAGATGCTTCGTACTATCGTTGAAAATGAAACAGTTACTTGGGATGGTCATCATACCCAATCCCTTGATAATACAGGTATCTACCCCCGTTCTGTACAAGAAAAGCTCCCAATTTGGGTCGCAACAGGGGGAAATGTGGAATCAACCGTAAACATTGCACGCCAAGGATTACCGATTACCTATGCAATCATAGGTGGAAACCCCTTACGTTTTAAATCACTCATCGAAGCCTACCACGCAATTGGTAAACAAATGGGATACCCTAAAGACCAAATGCAAGTTGCAGCACACTCTTGGGGATTTATAGCGGATACATCACAAGAAGCAAAAGACAAATACTTCTATCCAACCAAACTCTTGATTGAAGAAATTGCGAAAGACCGCTCAAATTGGGTTCAAACTTACCGCCGTCAAGATTTTGATATTGCGACAGGTCCTGGAGGTGCAATGTTTGTAGGAAGTCCTGAAGAAGTTACTCCAAAACTCATCAAGATGATTGAAGATCTCGGTTTAAGCAGATTTATGCTCCATTTACCTATTGGTTCTATGGAACATCAAGACGTTCTTCATGCAATTGAATTGTTTGGAACACAAGTAGCTCCTGCGGTTCGCGAATACTTTAAAGATAAATAACAAAAAAAACATCAATCATAAAGATTGATGTTTTTTAAGTTCATTTATTATTCAGCAGACTTTTCGTCTTCTTTTTTAACTTCTGGTTTTGGTAATAATGCTTTACGAGATACATTTACACGTCCTTTTTCGTCAATTTCCATAACCTTAACTTTAACAATATCGCCCAATTTCACGATATCTTCTGGTTTTTCAACACGGTTATGATCCATCTTAGAAACATGTAAGAGTGCATCCGTACCTTGGAATAGATTTACGAATGCTCCGAATTTTTCAATACGTACAACTTTCGCATCGTAAATTTCTCCAACAGCAGCTACACGAACGATATTTTCAATCATTGCTTTCGCTTTATCAATTGAAGCTTGATCAGTATGATAAATTACAACACGACCATCATCTTCAATGTCAATCTTAACATCATTACAGTCTTCAATGATTTGGTTAATGATTTTTCCACCCGCACCAATAACATCACGGATTTTGTCCGGTTTGATGTTCATTTGAGCGATCTTAGGAGCATATTCACCAACAAAGTTACGAGGTTCTGAAATAACTTCATCCATCGCAGCCATCATTTCCGCACGACCTGTTTTCGCTTGTGCTAATGCTTCACGTAAAATGTCTTCGGATAAGCCTTTAATCTTAATATCCATTTGAAGGGCGGTAATCCCTTTTTTAGTTCCAGCAACCTTAAAGTCCATATCTCCAAAATGATCTTCCATTCCTTGAATATCTGTAAGGATTGTATAATCATCACCATATTGAACAAGACCCATTGCAATACCACTCACTGCGGCTTTAACGGGAACACCCGCTGCCATAAGTGCTAATGAACCTGCACAAATACTTGCTTGTGAAGAAGAACCGTTTGATTCAAGAACTTCCGCTACTAAACGAATTGTATATGGGAATTCCTCTTCAGAAGGAATAACATAGGATAAAGCACGCTCACCTAAAGCACCATGTCCAATTTCACGACGTCCTGGTGCACCCATACGGCCTGTTTCACCAACACTGTATGGTGGGAAATTATAATGATGTAGGAAACGTTTTGAATCCACATCGGATAAGTCATCAATAATTTGAGTATCTGCCATTGCACCTAATGTACAAACAGAGAGTACTTGAGTTTCACCACGTGTAAAGAGTCCACTACCGTGTACACGACTTAACAAATCAATTTGAACGTTTAAAGGACGTACTTCATCAACACCACGACCATCAGGACGAATTTTTTCAATCGAAATGAGTCGACGAACTTCATCCGCAACCATGCCGTGTGTGACTTCTTTAACGTACTTCACTGTTTTATGCTTTTCAGATTCCGTTTCGTATGATTTCGCTTCGAAATGCAATACAGCTTTTTCCTCGAGTTCATCAATCATGCCATAACGTTTTAATTTTTCATGGATTGCGACTGCTTCACGTAAGTCTTTACCTACAAGCGCTTCTACTTCTTCTACGATTTCAGAAGGCACTTCGTATAGGGTAACTTCCATTTTTTCTTTCGCTACTTCTTGTGCAATTTCAATTTGGAATGCACATAGACGTTTGATCCATTCATGACCAAATAACATCGCTTCAAGCATAAGTTCTTCTGAAACTTCTTCTGCACCCGCTTCAACCATATTAATAGCATCTTTAGTACCCGCAACAATCAAATGCATTTTTGATTTTTCTTGTTCTTCAAGTGTTGGATTAATTACAAATGTTTCATCAATATACCCTACTGTAACTCCAGCAATAGGACCTTCAAAAGGAATATCCGATACCATTAATGATAAAGATGCCCCAAACATTGCAGCCATATCAGGTGCGCTGTCTTGATCAACAGATAATACTGTATTTACAACTTGTACTTCATTACGGAATCCTTCCGCAAACAATGGACGAATTGTACGATCAATTAAACGTGATGTTAGTGTTGCATGTTCACTTGGACGTCCTTCACGACGTAAAAATCCACCTGGAATCTTACCAACTGAATATAATTTTTCTTCATATGTAACTGTAAGTGGGAAGAAATCGATATCTTTCGCTTTCTTACTTGCAGTTGCAGCTGATAATACTACAGTATCTTCATAACGCACTAAAACAGATCCACCAGCCTGTTTCGCTAATTCTCCCGTTTCAACTTTTAGATTTTTTCCACAAAAATCCAGTTCAAATACTCTCTTGTTCATAGATTCACCTCAATATCTTATTCAATTTTAACACATTCTATACGTATTTGATATAACAAAAAAGGAGCAACTGCTCCTTTTCATGTTTTTTATTATTTTCTTAATCCTAGGCTTGTGATTAATTCACGGTAACGGTTAATGTCTTCGTTACGTAGGTAAGTTAATAAATTACGACGACGTCCAACTTTTTTAAGAAGTCCACGGTTTGAGTGGAAGTCTTTTTTGTGTTCTTTCATGTGTTCTGTAAGCAAGTTAATTTCTGCTGTAAGAACAGCTACTTGAACTTCTGCTGAACCTGTATCGCCTTCATGACGTGCATATTGAGTCATGATTGCTTGTTTTTCTGATTTTGATAACATGTATGTATCCTCCTGTTTTTCAGACCTTCATCACCGAGAGTATCGTCGAGGAAACGGATATCCCAGTCATAAAGCCTATAAATAATAACATACCGATGCTTAATAGGCAAGTTAATTCCTTCGCCGTTACATTCATAATTTTAAAGCGTCATCTTGTGCTTCTTGATTTTGTATCAGACATCTCACTTCTAAATAAATTGAAGTGTTAAAACAATAAATTCATCTGAATTTGAATCGGTTGTGATATGTGTATAAAGATCACTTAAGGTCACACTATCAGAATAGATAGTGTTTGAAGCATAGGCAAGAAGATACGTCTCTCCAAATTCAAGTGTTTCAAGGCTGTCATTCAATAGAAATAAGTTTGGTGCTAAAGACATGTCGATTTGTTCTTCAACAGTTACAACCTGCTTATTTGCCATCTCAAGCGCTAAAACAATCTTATCTGGCAACAACTCAAACTGAATCACTTTGAGTCGTATATCGCTTCCACTTTTTTCTTGAAGCCGATTTTGATTCAATAATACTTTATTTTCAACAATTGCACCCTGACGAATTAAAACACGATTCAATTGAAAGTCTTGTGTTTGAAGCCGTTTTGAAAGAGCGAGGGTATTGTGTTCTGTAAGCACAAGATCAGCACTTGGATTCGTCACTTGAATCATGATTCCGAAAGCAACCACAACCACAAGACCCAAAAACATCGTTTTATATTTCATATATACCCCTTTTTTTATTATTATAACACAGGCATGGTATAATTATTGTTACTTAAGGAGGGTATTAATATGAAAAAAATAGCGTGGATTGGTACGGGTGTCATGGGAAAACCCATGGCGAATCATTTGGCTGAAGCGGGTTATACAGTTTCAGCGTACAATCGTACATTCTCAAAAGCAAAAGCGATGGAACCATCCGTAACTGCATGTCAAACAATTGAAGAAGTAGTGCAAGATGCGGATGTTGTTTTTGCGATTGTTGGGTATCCAAGTGATGTGAAGGATGTTTTTGAAGAGGTCATGAAGCATGCGAAACCGGGTTGTCTTTTGGTGGATATGACAACATCATCCCCATCGCTTGCGAAATCATTGGCACGTGATGCAAAAGCACACGGATTTAGAATGCTTGATGCGCCCGTTACCGGTGGTGACTTAGGGGCAATAAATGCAACACTTTCGATCATGGTGGGTGGCGATTCGTCTGATTTTGATGCCATTCTTCCTCTTCTAAATGTAATGGGTAAAACGATTAATTATATGGGTACACATGGTAATGGACAACATGCGAAACTTGCGAACCAAACTGCAATAGCGGGAGCACTTGCCGGAACTGCGGAAGCATTACATTATGCTCACCATCATCAGATCGACATGACAACCATGCTTAATGTTATAACTGGAGGTTCTGCATCCTCATGGCAAGCTGCAAATAACGGTCCAAAAATGATCTCAAAAGACTTTAAACCAGGATTTTTTCTGAAGCATTTCCTCAAAGATTTAAAACTTGTAATGGATGAAAAAGAAGATCTATACCTTCCAGTCGTAGAGAGTGTATGTAAGATTTACGAAACCCTTAGCGAAAATGGGTATGACGAGATGGGTACACAAGCCATTATCGATTATTATATTAAACAGTTATAATGAAGTTTAAAGTTAATCGAAATACTTTAGTATCAATCTCAGCCGCAATTTTATCTTTCATTGCTTTTGTTTATGTTTATCTAAAACACGAACAATTCACGCCAATGGGTATCAGTTTACTTGTTGTTCTTTTGGTTTGCGCACTCAATGCATTGTTATTTGGGCTTTACAAACGCCTATCAAAACGTGCAGGCGCACTGGAACTAAAATTTCTGAAACTTATATGGATTGGACTTAGCATGTGTCTTATACTTATTTCTGTTGCGGTTGTATTGGTGTTGGTTTCTCTATAAAAAAACCCTGTATGAATTTCCAAATTGGTGGAATCGTACAGGGTTTTTATTAATCATTTAATATTGACATGAAAGGCAGTAGTGTATCATCCAACATTACAAATCCTTCAAATGTTGTCTTTAAGACATCATCCGATTTATAAAGAAGTTTTCGAGAAATACCTTCTGCAATAGCATCTGAGAAAACATCTTCAAGTGCCACTCCAAAACGTTCTTGAAATCTTGAATAGGCAACGCCATCTTTAAGACGAAGTCCCATCATCATAAACTCAAACATTTCATCTTCAAGTGTTAAGTCAATGACTTCATGATAGGCATCTTCTTTTAAGTACATCCCAAGCTTGGTCGTCCATGTTTTACGTTGATGATTATGTTTCAAACTTGATCCAGGTCCAAGCGCATAAAAATCTTCATAGCGCCAATAGACTTGGTTGTGTTGACTTCTTGATCCCGGTAAAGCGAAGTTTGAAATTTCGTACTGTTCGTAGCCCGCACCTTCCATTAATTGAATGCAAGAAAGAAACATTTCAGTTTCAAGTTCAATAGGTACCGGCTGAATACCACGTCTTCCAAATAACGAATTGGGTTCAACGGTCAATGCATAAATGGATACGTGATCAGGTTTGAGTGCGATAACATCACGCATTGAAGATTCAAAACTCTCCAAGGATTGTCCTGGTAATCCGTACATTAAGTCTAGAGATATGTTTTCAATACCAATCTTTCGTAAAAGCTTCACGCCTACTTCAACATCATAGAATTTATGATGTCTTCCGATTTTTTCGAGTAAGTCATCATGAGTTGTTTGAACACCCAAACTCATCCGGTTTACACCGTAATTATGAAGCATTTGTACATTTTCCTCGGTAAGGTTTTCTGGGTTCCCTTCAAAGGTCCATTCGTACTCATCCGCTAATTTGGGTTTCAAGGCTTTGAGTAATGCCTCTAATTGATCATTTTCTAGAGATGTTGGTGTACCACCACCAACATAGATGGTCTTCAAATCTCCTGGTAAAACATTGATTTGTTGGATCAAGCGAATCATAAATTGATCAGAAATTTGTCGCGCATAATGAAACCGAGTAAAATCACAATACCCACAAATATGATCACAAAACGGGATATGGACATACAGTGCTTTAGTATTCACGCTTCATCACCTCATCAATTTTATCGTTGATAATCGCTTCAATATCATAGTCTCGATCCAAACAAATGGAAATCGTATACATTAAAACATCCGCAAGCTCTTTCTTAAAATTTTCTTCATCGTCGAAACTCTCTTTGAGTTCATGTGCTTCTTCCACGACACACGCAGTCATAAATTCGATGGTGTCTGTTTTATCCCATCCAAAATGTTTGCGCATCGTTTGGATGCGATCATAAACGCGACTATTCATCATCCATTGAGAGAACAGACATAAATGCTTCTTGAGGTATTTCCACAGAACCTACTTGCTTCATGCGTTTTTTACCTTCTTTTTGTTTCTCTAGAAGTTTCTTCTTACGAGAAATATCACCACCATAACATTTCGCAATAACGTTTTTACGAAGTGCTTTAATGGTAGAACGAGCAATCACTTTTTGGTTAATTGCAGCTTGAATTGGAACTTCAAATTGTTGTCTTGGAATTAAGGTTCTAAGCTTTTCAGTAATTGCTTTACCGCGATTAAATGCGAAGTCACGATGCACGATTGTGGAAAGGGCATCGACAATTTCTCCATTAAGAAGTATATCCATCTTCACAAGATTAGATTGTTGGTATCCAATAAAATCATAATCAAAAGACGCATAGCCTCGTGTTGTGGATTTAAGTCGATCAAAGAAATCAAAAACGATTTCCACAAGTGGTAGATGGTAAACAATATTCATACGTGTACCATCAATGGTTTGCATATCAACGTAGATACCACGTTTGTTTTGACAAAGTTCCATAACAGCACCTACATAGTCAGATGGCACCATAATTTGCGCTTCGACAAATGGTTCTTCAACATGATCAATAACATTTGAAATCGGCATTTTTGATGGGTTATCTAATTGAAGCATTTCTCCATTAGTAAGATAGACATGGAATTCTACCGATGGTGCCGTCGCAATTAAATCGAATTGATATTCTCGTTCCAAACGTTCTTGAATTACATCCATGTGAAGCAAACCGAGGAATCCACAACGGAATCCAAAACCAAGTGCTTGTGATGTTTCGGGTTCAAAAACAAGTGAAGAATCATTGAGTTGCATTTTTTCCAATGCTTCTCTTAAATCAGTATAACGTTTACTGTCAATTGGATACAGTCCACAATAAACCATAGGATTTAATTTACGATAACCCGGTAATGCATCGGATGCAGGATTATCAGCCAAGGTAATTGTGTCACCGACCCCAATTTCTTTAATTGATTTGATGCTTGCGCTAATCCAACCAACTTCTCCTGTTACAAGTTTATCTTTTTTAATTTCAGTCGGTGTACGCACACCTAACTCCGTAACCTCAAAGACAGCCCCTGAAGCCATAAACTTAATCTCGTCGCCAACTTTAACTTGCCCTTGTTTTATATTAACAAAAGCAATAACGCCTCGATAAGAGTCATAAATAGAGTCAAAGACCAAAGCTTTAAGCGGTGCTTCGACATCGCCTTGCGGTGCAGGAATTTGCGCAACAATACCTTCAAGCACTTGATCAATATTTAAACCGGTCTTCGCACTGATTAATGGTGCATTGCTCGCATCAATTCCGAGTACATCTTCAATTTCACGTTTAACACGTTCAGGATCGGCAGATGGTAAATCAACTTTATTAATAACTACCATAATTTCAAGGTCATTCTCGATTGCAAGATATGCATTCGCAAGCGTTTGTGCTTGAATTCCCTGTGTTGCATCTACAATTAAAATTGCACCTTCACATGCTGCCAATGATCGCGATACTTCATACGTAAAGTCAACATGACCTGGAGTATCAATTAAATGGAAAATATACTCTTGGCCATCATCAGCTTTGTAGGCAAGTTGTACAGCATTTAACTTAATTGTAATGCCACGTTCACGTTCAAGATCTAATTGATCGAGAAGTTGTGCTTGCATGTCTCGATGAGCTACCGTATGTGTTTGTTCTAAAATACGATCCGCTAATGTTGATTTTCCATGGTCAATATGAGCGATAATTGAAAAATTTCGAATATTTTTTTGATTCATTTAGTTACCTCTTAAATATTTCATTAGTTTTTGTAATCTTGGATAAAAAATTGTCGCCAATATGACTGCGAAAACGCCTTGGAACAAATCGCCTTTTAATGTCACAAAAAATGCCGGCCAGCTCTTTGTTAAGAAAACCGCAACAAACCCATACATCGTCATCATCCACAGTGCAGCAAGTGAAAATGGAATCCAACGCTGACGAGTGTCAAGGTAGCGTTCTAAAAGCTTAATAATTATAACTTCTCCTGCTTTTATAAAAAGTGAGAAAATTGCGTAGACTGCATAGCCTCCTGCAATATCTGCAAGCGCACAACCCACTCCTGCTGCGAAAATAGCGCCACCAAGTGGAAGCATAATGGGAGAAACCATTATGACAAAATCACTCAGGTTAAGATACCCTCCAGTTGCGGAAGGAATTTTAATGATTAATGTTACGGTCGCAATAAGCCCAGTAACAATACCAATCATGACTAAAGTTTGGGTACGTTTTATTTCATAGTTTTCTCTCATTCAAATCGTTTCCCCTTCCAATTTCGACCAAGCCCATTTGCGAAATCATGCGCAGACGTAACTGGTTTTCCTGCAGGTTGTATTTGAGTAATTGTAACGGTTCCTCCGATACAAGCAATTGTAAGTCCATTCTCATCGACGGAAACAACTTCCCCTGGGTCAGAAGAATGCTCTGAATTGGACATCATGACGCCATGAAACTTAACATTCATCCCTTCCACAACACCATAACCTACGGGCCATGGAATCAGACCACGAATATGATTGTAAACATCCACGACGGGTCTCTTAAATGTAACGAACTCATCATCACGTTGGATTGTATAAGCAAGTGTAACGAGATCTTTATCTTGTGGAATAAATGACAACTTACCTTCTAAATAGGATTTTAAATCCTCATGAATAAGGACTTTGGAAGCTTCCATTAACTTAGCCTCTACATCACCCATCATATCTTGATCTTCAATTGACACACTGCGAGATGAAAGCATATCTCCACTGTCCATACCAACATCCATTCGCATCAACGTTACACCGGTCTCTTTTTCACCACGAATAATTGACCAATGAATCGGTGCACCGCCTCTAAATTTTGGAAGCAATGAAGCATGAACATTCAAGCAAAGAAATTTTGGATAGTCGAGTATTGCTTTAGGTACAATTTGACCATAAGCACACGTAACCACTAAATCAGGTTCAAACGCTAAAACATCTTCAATTGATTCTTTAATTTTAATTGGTTGAATAACCGTAATTTGATGTTCGATTGCTAATTCCTTAACCGGTGGTGCTTTTAGTACCTTTTTACGACCAAAAGGTCGATCCGGTTGCGTTACCACTGCAACGACATCATAACCATCATCTAATAATTGTTGTAACACAACACATGAAAAATGTGTTGTTCCCATAAACATAACACGCATATTATCACATCCTAGCACATATTATAACACGTGCTTGAAACAAGTGCATCGTTCATTCTAAATTTACAAAAAACATTATTCGTTCCAATGTGAAATTTATATCACTGAACTTACACATAGCAGAAACTTCAAACGTGTTACAATAAGTCTATACTGGGAGGTGGCAATTTATGGCAATTATCGCAAGTAATGCAAAACGTACTAAAACGAATCGCAAATCGGAAGCTGCAAACAAGAGCCAACGTTCAAGTTTGAAAACATCACTACGCAGCTTTAATTCCGCAATCGAATCGGGCGACAAAGAAAAGGCAGAAATCCTATTCAATCAATCCAATTCATTGTTGGATAAATCGATTACAAGTAATATTCATCACAAAAACTACGTTGCACGTAAAAAATCAGATTTATCATTAAAACTTAATTCATTAAAATAACCTTCATACGAAGGTTATTTTTTTTATATCATCGCTTCCAACATAAATAATTCAAAAGCCACAAAGCGATCAATTTTCCCTTGTTTAACATCTTGATCAATTTGCGCAAGCTGATTTAATAAACTCAACAATCCAAAGGAAGGTCTCATTTGATGTTTAACCAAATAATAAACCTGCTTTTCTGAAAGTGACAAACGATCCGCAATTCCTTTATTTGAAACCCCTTGTTCATACAGGGCACTAATTTGGTAGATTTTACGAATGCTGCTTCCAATCAAACCTAAGAGTGCAAGAGGATCTACTTTTTGCGCAAGCAAATTTTGATAAACTGAAAAAGCCTTGCTAATATTTTTCTCTAAGAGTGCATTTGAAATCGCAAAAATATCTTCATCGATATTTTTAGATACAAGTTTACGAACATGTTCTTGTTCTATTGCTTCACCCACTAAACTCAATTTATTTAACTCTTGATATAGGCGTGCTACATCATTACCAACACGATCTAAGAGTTCGACCATTGCGGGGTTGGACATTTTGAAATCAAGGCGATCAATTTCTTGCTTCATCAAGAGACTGAGTTGACCAACATCCATATCTTTAATTTGATGAACACGTGCATGCTTCGCAATCGCTTTCCCGATAACGGATTTGACCAGTGGTTTCTTTTCGAAGATTACAATAAGACTTACATCAAACATTGATTGTGACATCAACTCACCTAATGCTGCTTCGACTTCTTTAATTAATTCGTCATGTGTGTTTAAAACAACCGCCTTTTTATCACCAAAAAGCGATACAGTCATAGCACTTTCAAGAACGTGATCGAAAACGAATCCTTTATCACGCGTGTCAAAATGCGACACATCAAAAACACCATACTGATTTTCATATTCTTTTATGATACTCTCGACCTTACTCTTAACAAGAGAAGGTTCTTTTCCTACGATTACGTCTATCATCTTATCACCATACCTATTATACCAAAGTGACCGCGATTTGACACAAAGTAATCAAAGAATGGTGTGAACACAAAATCTATGGTTCCAAGTTTTGAAGTCTCTAATACTTCAACCTCATATTTCTCTAAGGTATCGATTACTTCTCTATGAGGATGACCATATTTAGATGGATCTGAACTTACAAGCCCAAACTTTGGTTTTAAGTCATGAATAAACCTGGGGTCTGTCGAAGTCTTTGAACCATGATGACCCAATTTGATGAGAAATATTGGGTCTTCAAATTGATATAATCGCGTCAAATCTCTTTCTTGAGCTTTTGATGCATCACCCATAAACAAAAAAACATAATGCTTAATCTTCAAACCCAATATGATACTGTTATCGTTTTTTGAGGCATAGGCCTTATCTTCTAAAAACTCATAGACTACCTTGAGAGGAGTTCCCTTTTTGTCGATGACCGTACCGACCTTATAGTCTTCAAGAATTCTATTCCTTAATCCATCATGATCTTGATCTGCATGAGTAATAATTAACTGATCAATGTTTCGGATACCATAATTAGATAAGACGCGTCGCACCTCAAAATACGCTGAAGGTCTTCCCGTGTCGATCAATGTTGTATGGAACGAAAACGGTGTTCGTATCAAAATACTATCCCCTTGACCTACATTAATAAACGTTACGGTATAACAGGGATTATAGACCGTTATAAACGCAATCAAAACGAGTCTAACAACGGATTTAACGTGAGAATTAGCCCGAAACAAAAACAATAAACATACCAATGGAGGCAGACCATATACTGTAAATCGGTCTTGTAATATAGCATTCACATTCATCCAAATTAAAAAAAACCAATCATATAGACCTAACGGTGAACCAATTAGAATCAGTACATACATTGTAAACAATACAAACCCTAAAATCGGTTTTACAATTTTGGTCAAGACCATACTTATGACATCCAAACGTTTACAGGAATAAAAAACCAAAACAGACCGAAGAAACCACTCTGGTATGTTTTGAAATATGCGGGACAGATTTCTCAGTAACAGAGGTCCATAGACAATGACAAATGATGGGTTCTTAAGTGGTTGTGGAAATAATAAAATCAAAAGGATCATCGTGATTCTCTGAGAACATACTTGCCGCAACAAAATACTAAGATTTGAAGCATTTACACCAAACAGATATTGATACCAAAGTGTCACACAAACTCGTATCGTCTTCGTCTTCATTGGAATACCAAACCGTTTCTTTATGATTACGACAAATTCAGAAAGCGATCGAATCTGAAAAGAAATTAAAGATAAATAAGATTCATTTCGACTAAAGAAATAGGATTGGATGCTTGGATTTATACTCATAGCATGATAGATTGTACCCATCAGTGGAAGTGTTCCAAATTTAGTGAAATGACCTGATTGTAACTGTTCATCGGACACCCAGAGGACATCACCAATACTGCCCTTATATTTTACAGGAATTCGATATTTTCGATTAAGAGCATTAAGACACAAAATACCCTCGTCCATCGAAACAACAACACCAATTGGTATGATACATTGATGAATCATAATCATAATGAGAAATAAGAATGGAAACAGATATCGAAAACAATGCTTACGGTAAAATAGAAAACCAGTCCAGGCAAAACACACCAACACTTTTAAGTAGAAAGCCTCTACTAAAGTACCCAAAAGCATTCCGTAAACTAGATACATACAAAATCTTTAATCCGATCTAAAAGTTTTGGACCAATGCCTTTAATATTTAAGAGTTCTTCAACGCTTATAAACTTTTCATGTTCAATGCGATATTTTAGAATCGCATCCGCTTTGCGAGGACCAATCCCTTTGATTTGAGTGAGGTCTTGGGCCGATGAGGTATTAAGTGAGATACACTGTTTTCTTGATTCAAGGTGAATCACTTGTCCTTCATAAAAGGAATTTATATCAGGTATTTCTTTTAAACTTGAAACTTGAATTCCAACACGTGTAAGAATTTTCTGAATCGTATCGTCATGTTCAACAGACACGTGATATGATTTCGAATCGACTTCCACGGTAATTTCTGTCTTTTTTTTATATTCTAATCTTCCAATAAATCCTAAGGAAACAAAACCTACAAGGAAGAAACACAGCACAATTAACTTCATCAACCACCCCTTAGTTAATTATGCAATCAAAGTTTAGAACCATAAAAAAAAGAAGCTTTCGCTTCTTAGTTAATTTTTAGAACTTTAACTTCATAAGGTTCATCGACTTGAACTTCAACAACGTCGCCTTCTTTAGCTTCGTTCATAGCTTGAGCAAGTGGTGAAACGTTTGAAAGTTTACCATTTTCTGGATCTGCCTCAACAGAACCAACGATTGAAAATGTTTCT